>JAFZSQ010000098.1 GCA_017619295.1 Lachnospiraceae bacterium | reverse complement strand
CGATGTGCAATTTGGGGACAGTCCCCGATCTGCACGTCCCTCGGATGTGCAGATCGGGGACTGTCCCCAAATTGCACATCGGCCCCAACTGCACCTAAATATACATCACAATGGCCAGCACGGCGGCGGCCATGGTCTCGCTGGTGGTTAAGAAGTATCCTGCGGTGTCGCCGGTGACGCCGCCGAATTCCTTGTAGGCCTTGTAGCGGTAGTAGATGGTGTACAAAGTAAAGGTCAAAAGAACCGCCAAGCCCTTAATTAAATTCATGAAAAGAACTATGCACTCCAAAACAATCAGAGTGAAAATCAAAAAGGCCACAACACCCTTTTGCCCGGTCTTTGTCTCCTCATAAAGCATGCCATCCTTCTTGGCTTTCTTAAGAAGAAGGGACGTAAGGCCGCTAAGGCACCTTCCAACCGCAAAGATCGAAGCGAAAATAAGAATTGTCTCATTGTCGCACTTTCCGCTTAAAAGAATGGCAGTTACGGAAGCTCCGAACACAAGCAAGGTCCTCACAAGCCCCAAAACCGCAAAAGCCCCAATGTGCGGGTCTTTGAGAATCTCAAGTTTTTTCTCGGTGGGGGCGTAGGATTTAAGAGCATCCTCCGTGTCCATGAAGCCGTCAAGATGAAAGCCCCCGGTAATAACAAGAGGCGCCAGAATGGTCAGAATAATTCTGACTGCCACAGGCACGCTCATCATAAAGGCCGGCACGTTTAAAAGCCACACAAAAGCACCGATAGCCACCCCCACAAAGGGGAAAAACGTAAGGCTATGGGCCATGTCGTCTTCCTTCCAGATAAAACGCGGCATAGGAATCTTACTGTATAAAGAAAATGAAACCGCAAACCATCTGAATATGTTCAAATCTCTACCCTTCCTGTGAATCCTTGTCTCTCAGATCATAAACCTTGTCGGCAAAATCCAATAATTTCTCATTTACTCCATCAAGGAGTTTGACAAAAAGTCTGGTGGAATCATCATAACCCGCCGCCTCCTTGTCATACTCACTGGTAACTATAATAAGATTGTGAGTCTGCTTGGCCAAAGCCACTATATCTCCGAAAACGCTTTCCACAAAGGTATCAGCATCGGGGCTTCCAACCTGACAAAGTTTCACCCTTGCCGGATTCTCGTGCATCTCGTTTCCCACAAGGTTGGATACGCACTCCAAAAGCACCGTGGCGCTGCCGATATCCATAACCTCTCCCTCAAGGTCCCAGATATCATACGGTTTCTCCACGGTAATAAAGCCCTTTCCTGCTCTGGCTTTACGGTGCTTCTCAACCCTCATGCTTCCCTCGTTATCGAAAACTTCCATGGTGGCAAGGTAATACCTGGTTGAATCCCCTGTGTTCATGGCCAGCTCCTCAGCCAGCGCAGATTTTCCTGAATTCTTTCTCCCAATTACAAGTGTAATCATTTTCTGAACCTCTCATACTGTTTAATGGTAGTTTCGTTAAAAGCAACACCGCCCGAAAACAGTGACATCACCATGTCAAGAAGCGGGAAAAGCATAATGGCGCCGGTGCCTTCACCGAGAGCCATGTCTGCATCGATTACGGGTTTGAGCGAAAGGCGTTTTAAGATTTCCTCCATGCCCTTTTCCCTGCCTTTATGAGATGCAATCATGAAATCCTTGCAGCCCTTTACTATTCCTTCTGCGGCAAAAGCTGCAACGGCGCTGATAAAACCATCTATTACAATGGGGATTCCAAGCATGGCTCCTCCGATGTAAACTCCCGTAAGGCCTGCAATATCAAGGCCTCCGAATTTCCTTAGGGCCTCGAAAACTTCCCTGGAGCCCTTAATTCCCTTTTTGTCTTTATCTTCAAGATGAAACTTCAAAGTTTCCTCTATAACTTCGATTTTGTGCTTAAGGCCCTCATCCGTAAGACCGGCGCCCCTGCCCGTAACTGCGGCAGGTTCAAGCCCTGTCAATGCGCAAAGAAGGGCTGTGGCTGTGGTTGTGTTGCCTATACCCATCTCTCCTGTGGCAATAATCTCGTACTTTTTGTCCCTGCAAAGCTTCACGGTTTCAATGCCGGCTTCAATGGCCTTAAGGCATTCTTCCAAAGACATGGCGGGTCCTTTTAAAATGTCCCCGGTGCCCTTTCGAACTTTCTTATCGATGACACCTTTAGGTGTGCCATCACAATTGATGCCCACATCCACTGTGAAAATCTCCACAGGATAGTGCTTGGCCATTATTCCAACGGAACTTTCCTTCTTCCCCATTAAGACGGCCACGTCACGGGTGACGCTTTGGTCCGTCTGGGACACTCCCTCAGCCACCACACCATTGTCGGCACACATAATAACTAACGCCTTCTTTGAGATATCCGGGCACATGTCAGCCTTGGCGGCCGCGATTTTACAAACCATGTCCTCGAAATCCCCAAGGCCGTCGATGGGCTTTGCTATGGCGTCCCACCGGCTCTTTGCAGCCTCCAAAGCCTTTGCATCCGTCGTGTTGATCTGAATGGAAGTCAATTCCTTAATTGTCATCTTTTAATCCCCATAATTTTGTAAATGTAGTCCATATCAAGGTTTTCCCGCAAGGTCTCGGCTAACAAATCGTACTGGGTCTCCTTGAATGCCTTATAATCCATAATTCCCGTGGCCCCCGTAACGGCCTCCAGAATCTCTTTCCTGTCAAAGAATCCGTGAACGTAGGTACCATACACGTTTCCCCGGCAAAAACCGCTTCTCTTAAAAGTAAACTCAGTCAAATCCTCGTAAGGAGTGGTGGTACCCATGTGAATTTCGTACCCTTCCACAGGCTTGCCCTTCAGATTCTCAAATTTCCCCGTGGCCCCCGCAATTTCTCCGGAGAAGTTTGTCCTGGTTTTCTCAGCCCCAAGAACAGTATCCACAGGCAAAAGCCCAAGTCCCTCCTCTAATCCACCGCTTTCAACTCCTTCAGGGTCTTCGATTCTTCTTCCAAGCATCTGATACCCGCCACAGATGCCAAAGATAGGGGTGTTGTCACGGAGAACTTTGGTTTTTACCAAATCGGCAAGGCCGTTTTCTTTGATGGCTCTCAAATCCTCCAAAGTGTTCTTGGAACCGGGAAGAATAATAATATCAGGATTTCCAAGTTCATTAGGGTCTTTCACGTATCTTACGGACACCTTATCAATCTGCTCGAAGGTGTCAAAATCCGTAAAGTTTGATATATGATTAAGTCTTATTACAGCAACGTCAAATTCTTTGGTTTGGTTTACATAAAATCTTTCCGACAGGGAATCCTCATCGTCAAGTTTTACGTTCATGTAGGGAACAACACCCACGACTTTGGTGCCTCCGCGCTCCTCCAAAATCTTCACTCCGTCCTCAAATAAACGGGCATCTCCGCGGAATTTGTTGACGATAAGTCCCTTTACGAGGGAGCGCTCTTTTTCCTCAAATAAATCAAGGGTTCCAAGAAGCTGCGGGAAAATGCCGCCTCTGTCGATGTCACCCACAAGAAGAACCGGCGCATCAATCATCTGGGCTAAGCCCATGTTTACGATGTCGTCCTTTTTGAGATTTAACTCAACGGGTGAACCGGCACCCTCCACTACTATGATATCATAGTTTTCCGCCAGTTTTTCGTAAGCTTTCTTAATTTCCGGAATGAATTCCGTCTTGCGCTTGAAATAGTCCATGGCCTTCATGTTTCCAAGGACTTCACCGTTTACGATGACCTGGGAACCCATGTCGCTGGTGGGCTTTAAAAGGATTGGATTCATGCATGCAAGGGGCTTTGTTCCCGCGCACTCCGCCTGCATAACCTGAGCCCTTCCCATCTCAAGGCCTTCCTCCGTAACAAAGGAATTAAGGGCCATATTCTGGGATTTAAAGGGGGCAACCTTAAAGCCGTCTTCGGCAAATATCCTGCAAAGTCCCGCTGCAATGGCTGACTTTCCCGCATTTGACATGGTGCCCTGGATCATGATGGTGGGGTGTTTGGTGCAATTGGGGCCTGTCCCCAACTGCACATCGGCCCAAGGCCTGCTGCCAAGCAGATCTATATCCTTGCCTTGGATTCCGTATAACTCGCGGATGAAGCTTTCCTCGAAAACTTCCGAAGGGGTGCCCATACGGCAAACTTCGCCATCACCCATGGCCACAACGAAATCGGAAATACGCATGGCAATTTCCAGCTCATGAAGAGACATGACTACAGCCATGTTCTTTTCATGGGCCAGTTTCTTGATTCGATCCAGAATATCAAGTTTGTGTTTTATATCAAGAAATGAAGTAGGCTCATCAAGTATAAGAATCTCCGGCTCCTGGCAGATGGCCCTTGCAAGCATAACTCTCTGCCTCTGACCGTCACTGATATTGGTAAAGTAAGCGTCAGCAATGTCTGAAACGTCCGTCCATTCCATAACCTCCTTCACCACTTCTTTATCATGTTCGGAGAGGATGCCAAGATGTCCCGTATAAGGATAACGGCCCACTTCCACCACCTCAAGGCAAGTCATAAGTTCAGGTTTAACCTTATAAGTCATGACCATGGAAAGGCGCTTTGCCACCTCGGCGTGCTTAATCTCATCCTTATCGGTTCCGTCAATGTAAACCACGCCGCCCCTTTTTTTGAGCTCCCCCGTAAGGGTCTTAAGAAGGGTGGATTTACCGCAGCCGTTGGGACCGATGAGGGTAAGAATCTGTCCGGGTTTCGCCTCAAGGCAAATGTCCTTTACCAGATCGAAACCATATCCTATATTCAGTTTCGAGGTCTCAATTCCCTTACTCATAGTCCGTCAAAGGCTCTCTCTTCTGTCGTTTCTCTTAATCATCATGTAAATAACAACCGGCACAAGAAGTAACGCTGTCACCGAGCTTATACTTACTTCTGTTGGGGCAAAAACCGTTCTCGCTACTGCGTCGCAAAGTAAAGTTACCACCGCGCCTCCAAGGAAGCATCCGGGAATCATCACCGCCGGTCCGTCGGTCTTAAGGAAGCTTCTCACCAGATGAGGCACCGCTATTCCCACAAAGGAAATGGGGCCCGCGAAGGCCGTAACACAGGCAGCCAGCAAACTTGAGGCAAAGATAAGCATCACTCTGAGTAAAAGAATGTTTACCCCAACACTTCCTGCATAGGCTTCACCTAACCTGTAGGCTCCCATGGGTTTAATCATGCAGGCACTCAAAACCAGACAGAAAGCCACGATTATGGCTATGATTCCGATTTCGTCCCAGTTCATTCCCGACAAACTTCCCATGGACCAGTTGTGAAGATTGATAATATTTGAATCGTCGGCAAAAGTAACCACAAAGTCCGTAATAGCCGAGCAAATGTATCCGATCATTATTCCGCAGACCACCAAAACGCTCATGCGCTTAACCTTCAGGGAAATAAGAAGTACGAACCCCATGGCACATATGGCTCCCACAAAGGCCGCACCCACCATGGAATAAAGTCCGATTTCCCTGCCCTTTGACAAAAAGAAAATCATGGCCAGGGCCACCGTAAGCTTGGCGCCTGAAGAAATTCCAAGAACAAAAGGTCCCACAATAGGGTTCCCGAAGAAGGTCTGCATAAGGTATCCGGAAAGAGCCAAAGCTCCCCCGAGAAGAATGGCCGACACAGTTCTTGGCAGTCTGATGTTCATAATAATGTTGGCGTGAAGTCCCTCATCGGAACCTCCAAAAAGGATTCCAAGAATCTCTTTCACCGAAACATCGGCGCTTCCAAGGGCCACATTCACCCAGGTCAGTACTGCCATAAGAATCACTATTAAGATGAAAAAAACGAGATATCTCCTCTTACTCATCATCCTCTAATCCAGCTTGTTTAAGTATGTATAGTCTCTCTCTCCGCCCGTAAAGACGTCGTTCAAATCCTTCATAAATTCCGCAAGCCCCGTGGTTTGCTGGAAGAAATTCCTCTCGGTGCAGTAAACCTGTCCTTCCTTCACAGCCTTGAAATCCTTAAAAAGGGGATTCTTCCCCACCAGTTCCTCCACGGATGAAATCTCTCCGCCTATGGTGCTGTTATATATAATAATATCAGCTTCCGCGGCTTTTTCGTAGAAATCTTCCATCTGCATGTTCATGGTTGAAAGGGCGTTCTTTGCATCTCCCGCGTTATCAAGAACGTAGTGTCCTCCCGCCATCTCAATCATCTTTGTTATATAATCCCCGGATTTTCTAACGTTTATCATTCCGTTGGCCGTAACGTGAAAGAATGCCACCGTCTTTCCGGTATCGGGTTTTTCTGTCAAAAGCGGCTGCACGCTCATAACTTCCTCATCAAAGTAGGCTTCCGCTGTTTTTTCCACATCAAATAAAAGACCGTAAAGCTTAATCCACTCCAGGCGTCCCAGGGGGTGGCTTTCATAGCTTGAAGTCTCCACAAGAACCGAGATTCCAAGCTCCTCCAATTTGGCCTTGGCCGCGGGCTCGTGATAAATCATGGTGTTTTCTATGGCCAGGTTGCAGCCGTTTTCCAGAATCAATTCGTAATCCGGGGAACGGTATTTGCCTGCGTAGATCATGTCGCCTTTTGCCATGGCGGCCTTGGCTTCATCCACGTACCAGTCGCTTTCCCTGGTTCCTGAAAGCCTGATGTTCTTTAAGGCTCCGCACTTTGAAATCAAATCCATGGCTGAGGTGGAAACAAGGTATGTTTTATCCACGGGTTTTCTGATTACAACCACGTCTTCAGGAATGTCCTTTGGGAGTTTTGATTCATCCTCAACCAAAAGATAGTTGCCGGAATTTTCAATGGAAATCAGGTCAAAACCGTCGTATCTGCGAACCTTGAAGCCTGTGGCGTACTTAAGCTCAAGCTCTCCGGTGGGTTTTAAACCGTCAAAGTTCACATCACTGATTTTCACCACGTTTCCGGAATCAAGCGTTTCCTCGGCATCTTCCCCATCCGTTTCATCGGCGGAACGTGCCGTGTTCCAGGTGATTTTGTACTCAATCTCGTGAGGAGTGCTCATGGCAGTTGTATCGCCGATTACATCAAGGGGCTCCTCAAGAGTCTTTATGGGAACGGTGAAGGTTGATTCTCCGCCGTTGTTTTCATTCTCATATTTGACGCCGTCAACAATCATGTAGTCGTAATTCTTGCTGCTCCAGACAAAGGTGGCAGTCATGGCGTCATCCTTTACTTCTACTGTTACCGGGGATTTGATATATGCTTTCCCGGTGCCGCCTTCGAATGTTATGTCAACCAGTAAGGTCTCAGCCTCGGCTGTCTCTATCGGTGATTCTTCTGTCTTATCTACAGAAGTAACCCCCTGCGAAGCGCAGGAGGTTACCCACATAGTTCCGAAAAGAATCACTAAAAATATAATTATTTTTTTGTAGATTTTGGTTTCGGTCATAAATATTCCTTAGTTTGCGGGAGAAGATACCTTAACCTTGTGGTCGTACCATTTGCCCTTTGTTCCGATGAGGGCCAGGTCGAACTCTGTGTCCAGAGCCGGCACGGGCACATCGAATCCGTTGACGGTTTCTGTGGTTCCGTCACTGTATTTTACCTCGTCCTTTGTAGGCTCAAGAAGCTTTGCTCCGTCCTTCTTTGCATCCTCTGCAAGCCCCGGGAAAAGATTAATAATCTTCTCTGAAGCAAGGCTTATGTGAATGGTCATCTCTCCGTTTTTCACTGTGAGGGTTCCCATATCATCGAGGCTTTCGTTAACCTTGAACATTGAGCTGTCGGTGGTGAACTTAACTTTGTATTCACCGTCGGCAAGACTTGTCTTAGTTAGTTTTTTTTTGCATTCTCCAAAGCAGCTGCTGTGTGAGCTACGTAAAGCTTCTGAACGTCTTCGATTCTTCCGAGGCCTTCAATCTGACAGTCGACACTGTCAAAAGCACCGGCTGCTTCGAACATGCTCTTCCATGAATCCTCGTCGTCTCCGGCCATATCGTTGTTGGCGTGGTCGCCTGCAACTACCATAAGGGGACGAAGAATAACCTTCTTGTAACCTGCTTCCTTAACAGCCTCGATAACGTTCTCGCAAGCTGTCTCTTCGGGCTCACCCTCAACGGTTCCTACGAATACGTTGGCGTATCCGAGCTTCTCCATCTGAGTTGCCATCTGGCTGTAGCTAACCTTTGCTACGTGAGCTGTACCGTGACCCATGAATACGAAAGCTGTTCCGTCTTCTGCAGCTGCATCAAGTGAGTCGAAACCGGCGCTTTTAACAGCTGCATCTACTACATACCCAGCTACTGCTTTCTTGTCGTCGTTAACTACTGTTGCGTCTGCGCCAACCTCACCGAGAAGGGGCTCAGCGATTACAACTGACTCGAACTTGCCTGCCTCTTCGTAAGGAGCTACTGCGTCGCAAAGCTCGTCATACTCAGCACCGTGCATAAGGTGTGTGGGCTGAATAACAAGGTTCTTAACGCCGTTTGCAACTGCTCTCTCAAGGGCCTGCTCAACGTTGTCGATCTTCTCGCCGTCTCTTGCCTGAACGTGGTTAATAATAATCTGTGCTGTGAAAGCTCTTCTTACGGACCAATCGGGATTTGCCTCTGCAATAGCCTTCTCAACTCCACTTATATCTTTCGCACGGCTGTCGTTAAATGATGTACCGAAGCTTACTACAAGGATCTCGTTCTCGCCGATTTCGTCAGCGTTTAAAGGATCATCCTTTGAAGCGTCGCCAGTGTCTCTTCCAAAGTAATCGGGATCTGCTTCCTCACCCTCAACCAGCTCTTTCTGCGCATCTGTCAAAGCATCCCATGCTGCCTTTGCCTTAGCGCAAAGCTCGTCTGTCTCTTCTGTCCACTGCTGAACATAGATTGCGTCGATAAGTGCCGCAACCTCTGCTGCCTTCTCTTCATCGCTCATCTCTGCTTCTCCTGTTTCCTCTGCTGCTGGCTCCTCTGTGGGCTCTGCAACCTCTGCGCTCTCTGTTTCGGGAGCGGGTGTCTCTGTCTTTGTCTCGCCGCAGCCTGCAAGTAATGCTAGAGTTGTTGTTGCGGCAAGAAGAACTGCTAAAACTTTCTTCTTCATAACATGAAGCCTCCTCATATATTATTGATTCTTTAATAGAAAAACCGATAAAAAAAGCCCATTCCGGGAATCGGAATGAGCATTTATGGCACACACAAAAGACAGGGTAGCATCTGCATGCCCTGTTAGTGCAGTACGGCCAATTACTCGTGACTCGGATAAAAATCCTGTACCGGTCATATGGCAGGTTTCCCGGCTCACGTATCATCATGTCCCATCTGCCTTCCCAAGGCTTTGCCTCAGTGACTCCGGCCCTTCCGCCGGACGGATGAATCCACTCCTCGCTTACGGTGACGAGTTCGCACAGGTTTCACACCTGTTTCCCTTTTAACCCTTGTCGATATGTGCAATCGGGGACAGTCCCCAACTGCACCGTGCAGTTGGGGACTGTCCCCGATTGCACATCGCGCAGGCACCATATACCTTTCTATATGAAATCTTTAGAATTGTATCATATTTTCGCGATTTTTCAAATACTTATACACGTCGAAGTCGTAGGTTTCCTTAAGGATTTCGGAATCCATAATGGCCTTTGCGGATTCCTCGCCTATGATTCGACCTTCTTTCACAAATATTCCCCTGTCTGAAAGGGCCAGAGCCAGGGAGATATCGTGATAAACTCCAACCAGTGTATGGCCGGGAGTCTTACGCCACTCGTCAAGGTACTCGGATAGTTCCGAAACCACCTTTAAATCCAGATGGTTGGTGGGCTCGTCAAGGAAAAGAATATTTGATTCCTGGGCGAAGGTGCGAGCCAAAAATACACGCTGCAATTCGCCGCCGGATAAAGATCCGATTTGTCTGTCCGAAAGTTTCTCCATGCCAACTTTTCTTAAGGCGTCTTCGGCTATAGCCACGTCTTTTTCCGTTGGCTTACCGAAGAAATGGGGCATGTGAAGATAACGGCCCAAAATAACGGTTTCCAAAACAGAATATGAGAAATAAACCTGGGAAAGCTGGGTCATAAAGGCCACGTTCCCGGCAATTTCTTTTCTGGTCATCTTCGAAACATCCTGCCCGTTAATAAGGACCTGTCCCGAGCAGGGAATTATGCCTATGATGGCCTTTAATAAAGTGGATTTGCCGGAGCCGTTGCTTCCTAAAATGCAGACGCTCTCTCCGGTTTCAATTGACATATTTATGTCTTTAATAACAGGGTGCTTCATGGCTTTATCGTATGAAGCGCTAAGGTTGTTACATACTATGGCTTTGCTCATGTCACACCTTCTTTCTGCCACCAAGGTACACCCAAAGGAAGAAGGGTGCCCCTACCAGGGCCGTGATGGCGCCCACAGGGATTTCTCTGGGGGCCAGAACCGTTCTTGCAAGAAGGTCCGCAAGAGCCATAAATCCGCCGCCTAAAAGGGCAGACATGGGTATCAGCATTCCGTGGGATGAGCCAAAAATCTTTCTGGCCACATGGGGAACGGTGAGATCTATAAAACCGATTATTCCGGTAAAACATACGCTGGCGCCTGTAAGCATTGACGAAAGAATGAGAAGTATGAATTTTACCTTCTTTGTATCAACACCCATGGCCAGGGCCTGCTCTTCACCAAAGTTAAGTAAATCCATATCTCTGTGAAAAGCTAAAAGGGCAATGAGGCCCACAACAAAAAAGCCCATTAAAAGTGCCACATGAATCCATTTTCTCCCGGAAAAAGTACCCATGGTCCAAAGAGTGAGCCTTTGAATATGCTGTGAAAAATAGGCTGAAAGCATGGTGAGAATGGCGTTAACAAACAAGGATAACACCATACCAAAAAGAATAATCGTGTGATTTCGTAAGTTACTGTCCAGTCTGGACGAGAAAAAGATAACAATAAGAACTGTCGCAAGGCCAAAGGCAAAGCCCGTTACAGGCAGCAAAAACAGTCCGAGAATGGGGACGGAAATCTCCGTCACAATAATAATCGCAGCACCTAAAGATGCGCCGCTTGATACGCCTAAGGTGTAAGAGGAGGCCAGGGGATTTTGCAAAAGTGACTGCATAACCGCGCCGCTCATGGAAAGCATGGCTCCTACGGCAAAGGCACTGAAAACTCTGGGCATTCTGATGTCCCAGACTATGGAAATAATTGATTCTTCAATGGCGTTTCTCAGGGGGATACCAAAGAGCTTGTTCCCGATAATAGCCACAACATCACCGGGGCGCACAGATACACTGCCCGCCCCGATGCTTATGATTATGGAAAAAACTACAAATGCTGAAACTAAAGCTACTTTAGTAGATATTCCGATTTTTTTCATAGAAAAATTATGCTGCGTCCTTTAATGCTTCCTCGAAGTACTCGGGATAGATAAGTCTTGCAATCTCAACCATAACGTCTACAACGTGCTGGTTGGGCTGGTTAACCTTGTCTGCGTCAAGCATGTAAACAGCGCCGTCCTTGATAGCCTGTACGTTCTCCCATCCCTTCATGCCAAGTATAACATTGATTGCGTCGGGAGTGTACATATCAGCTGAAAGAATTACCTGAGGATCCGAAGCGATGGCGAACTCCTCGGAAAGAGCGGGCCACTGGCCTTCCTGATCTGCTGCTACGTTCTTAAGACCGCAGATCTCAAGCATCTCGTTGATGTATGTGCCCTGGCCTGCAGAGTAGATTGTAGGATAATCAGCTGAAGGTGTGAAGAGCTCGAAAAGAACTGTCTTCTTCTCTTCTTCAGGAATTGTTGCTGCAATCTCTTTGATCTCTTCGATGTTTGACTCCATCAGATTAACGAGAACTTCCATCTCTCTTTCCATGCCTACGCACTGACCGATGAACATAAGGTCCTCTTCGATGTCGGCAATTGAAGCTGAGCTGGGGATATCTGCTACACAGATTCCTGCGTCTCTGACTGATGCAAAAGCGTCAACTCCGTCTTTGGAGCTCATACCTGATGTAAACACGATGTCGGGGTTAAGAGCAACAATCTGCTCCTGATCGGGAGCCATCATGTCAAAGTAAACAACGTCATCCTTAAGCTCTGAGCCATAGGAAGCCTGTGTGTTAGTGTCGGAAGCTACGATTTTATCAGCAAGACCCATGTCGATAAGAGTTCTTGTGATTGAAGGAGCCATGGAAACGATGGTGTTAACTTCCTCGGGAAGTGTGATGTCATTACCGCTTCTGTCCTTTGTTACAGCTTCTGTTGCAGCTGCTGCTTCCTCTGCGGGAGCCTCTTCCTCTACAGGTGCTGCTGCCTCTTCTACTGCTGCTTCCTCTTCGGTTACAGCGGGTGTTTCAGCCGCTTCGTTGCCGCAAGCTGTGAGTGCTGCTGCGCTCAATACGAGTGCAAGTAATGATGCAATAACTCTTTTTTTCATAATGCTTTCCTCTTTTCTTTATATCTTTTTTAAAATCAATCTGGATTCTAGCACAAAGGGAAGGCTTGCACAAGTGTGCAAGCCCTCCCATGGCACAGTTATTTGGGGGAGTACAAATTCGGGGCGGACCCGAAATTGTACCTGATTATCTGTTAAAGTCCGCAAAAGGAATGTATTTCTGCTTCTCGTATGTATAAGCCGCAATGGCTTGACGAGCTTCCTCCTCGCTTACATCCTTGGCATCATCTGCCCAGGCTTCGGTGTCGGAGTAGAACCATCCCCAATCGGTTTGAGCTTCATCCTTGTAACCGGTGAAGTAGGACTCTCTTACCTTAAGCTCCTTACCATCGAAATCGTAGTAAGTGTAGCCTGTGTAAGCTGCTCCGCCTGAACCTTCGTTGGCGATAGCACCGTTACTACAGATATAGTATCTGTTTCTGGCCCAGCCGTCAACAACCTGGATCATCTTGCCATCCACCATGGTGAAAACATCATAGACAACGCCGTCAAAAGCATCTTCACCCTCAGGGATTTCTTTCATGTTCATACCAAAAATCAGTTCATCAACGCCGTCGCCGTTCAAATCCTTAATAAGGTATCCGGGGACGTCATTCTCGCCGATAGTCATATACGCATCGGCAAGTGCAAAACCGTTCAATACAGGCTCTTCAAGACCCTTCTCAAGACCTGCCTTCATATCCATAATCATCTTATAGTAATCGGCATAAGCCTCTTCAACTGCCTCTTCTGTTGTATTGGCATTCTCTGATTCAGGAATCTCTGCTTCAGGGGCGAGTTCTGTGGGTTTTGCCTCAGCTGCAGGAGTTTCTGTTGCAACAGGATCCTCCGCAGGTTTCGCCTCGGCTGTATTTATGCCGCAGGCTGTAAGTGACAGTGCCGCTAAGAGCACTACGGGTAAAAATTTTCTTTTCATATTTACTCCCTCCATGTCACCGATTATAACACCCTAAACCAAAAGATATATGGGGGGATTTTTTTAAGATTTTATTAATCCTAAGCGTCATAGTGAAACTCTCTTTCTTCACCCTCAACGTTATAGTACAATATCTTTTGCTCTCTGTCCAAGGATACGAAATCACCGTTGTGAAGAATCTCGTATTTATCATCGTTTGCGGAGAAATCAATATCCGTGTTCTCGTGTTCGTAATAGTAAATTACCGGTGCCATTCTGTCGCCAAAATCAGGCTCTCTCTCCGCTTCCGTCATCATAAAGAAAGTAAGGTCATGATTTCCGTTCTCATCAAGTCCCCAGGTGGGATCGATAAAGTATCCTGTTCCGTCAAGTGTTACATAGCTCCATGCATGTCCGTCTCCGGTGAAGCCCTCATATTGCACGGCATCCACTTCACACTGAACCAAAAGGTAATCGTATACGGCACTCAAATCATCGCAAATGCCGGTTTTATCCATGAATGTTCTGTAGACTCCGTAAGTTCCCCTGGGAAGCTTCTCCATAGCTTCAAAATTATTGTTTGCACACTCCTCCCAGTCGTAGGTGTAATTATCCACCATGTACTCATAGAGAGTAATGCATTTTTCAAAATCAGTAAATTCTTTGGTTACATTCTCTTTTAAAATATCAACAACCATCTCCTCGAAAGCTGCCTGTTTCTCAAGGAACTCTTCCACGGGGATATCGTAACTGAAATGTCCCTTACCATCGGAATAACCGTTAATAAAATCCGGAGTTATGGTGAATCTGGCCAGGGGGAACAAATCATTTAAGGGGCCACCGCTGAAGCACCATTCATAGACATCACGGTTGGCACACTCGAAGCTGTCCTCACCGGCTCTCAAAGCATCGCAAAGATTAAAGAAAGCCTCCCACTCCTCAGGTCCATATGCATCGTAAAGCTTCTTGGGGCAGGCGTGGGGATTGAAGGTATAGTATAAATCATCTTCTTTCTCCTCCGGCTCATCAGGTACGGATACAACCTCTTCCAAAACCTCGTCGTCCGAATCGGTTCCCTCACTTTCCTCCTCGGTTACTGCAGTTGTTGCCCCCTCATCTGTTGTTGCCTCCGGCTTGTTTGTGCCGCAGGCGCACATAAGAATGCTGCATGCTAATGCAGCCAAAAATACTCTTTTTTTCATAAAAAAACCCTTTCATTATTTTACTCCTCGCATATTATAGCGATAAAAAAAGTAAAATAATGATAGGGTTTTCTTTAAGATTTCTTTAAACCTGTTTTATATTCTTTCGTTATTCTTTTGTAAAGAATGTAACCAAAACCGCGCCGGGACCTGCATGAGTGCCCACTGCACTGCCGATTTGCACAATCTCGATTTCACCGGGGGCCGCGTTCACAAGGTTGGCGTTATCTTCCATGTACTCCAATAACTTACTCTTGTCGGTTCCCGAATACCCCGTTGCATATGGCATGGTAAAATCGATTCCCCCTACTTCTTTGACCTTCTGGTCAAGGAAAACGTGGCTTTGCTTGCTTCCTCTGGCTTTTCCGATGGAGATAAGCTTGCCGTTTTCCAAAGTAAGAATGGGCTTTATGTTTAATAAGCCTCCGGCTATTGCTGTGCTCTTTGAAATTCTGCCTCCTTTGTGGAGGTATTTGAGAGTGTCCACTGAGGCGAAAACGGCGATACGCGTTTTTTCCTTCTCAAGGATATTCACAATCTCTTCGCGATTCTTGCCTTCGTCCACTAACTGAAGGGCGCGAAGCACAAGAAGTTTCTGGGGTGCTGTCACAAGGCCCGTCTCGATAACTGAAATGTTGTCGAAGTCCTCCGCAGCCGTAACCGCGCTCTGATAAGTCCCGGAAAGGCCGGCGGAAATAGGCAGTACGATTGCTTCATCGCCTGCTTCCTTAACCTTCTCGTATTCATCCATAAAAATCTGCGGGGGAATAAGGCTGGTAGAGGGCATCACTTCAGATGTCTCCAGCTTCTCAAAGAATTCGTCCTTGGTTATGTCGATTCCGTCCCTGTATGTGACCCCTTCAATCGTCACATTCATGGGTATGACCACAACGTTTTTAAGCTCGTTCTGGCCAATGTCCGACGCCGAGTCAGTGATAATCCTTATCATTTTATACTCTCCTTGTTTGCTTTTATGCAGAATGAGGGTTTGGTGCAGTTGGGGACAGGCCCCGTTTGCACGTTTCATGTGCAAATGGGG
>JAFZSQ010000097.1 GCA_017619295.1 Lachnospiraceae bacterium | reverse complement strand
TGCTTCATCTCAAAAAGGTTGTAGCGTCTTACTTCAACCCTGAGTTCCTCAAGCACCTCTGTCATTTTTGTGAGAACATACAGCGTTGAATCCGGAACAAGACCCCTTCCGCCGTAATAAATGTTAATGTTCATATGCCGTTCCCCTTGGTATTAGCCTCAAGTTTCCTAATAATTATATAACAAAATGAAACACGATGCCACAGACATGTCAGATTTTTACTTCCAGCTATTTTAAGTCTATGTTTCAAAAAATCCGATATATATAAAAGGGCCACGCAAGCAAGTCTGTAGCCCTTTTATCCAAATCAACTTTTTAGTTTTGAAGATCTCGGTATTTCGCTTTTACTTGGTGATATGACTCCCATTTTTTTATAAACATGTCCGAATAATCTTCCAATGCTCGAATCAGTTTTGAAATATCCTTATCCGGTATGTTTCCTGTGTTTTCTGCAAGTTCAATCTTTCCAGTACTCAATATCCACAACTTAGTTGCCTTGGGACTAGGACTTCCCATTGAAACATGAATGTGAATTGGTTCAATCGGTTTACCTTCATTTGACCAAAAAAACACTTTATATCCCAAAACCTTAGGAAAGCTTGGCATTCGCCTCTTCTCTGGAGAATTGTAAGGCTGTTTTTCCACTACGTTCAACGTAAAAGCGGAATCCCTCTAAATCTTCATTCGAAAATCCTTTTATTTTTTCGAAATCCGACCCAGGGAAGTCTAATTGAGCAGAATCAAAAAAGCCCTCAGCATTTGGTCTTTCGAAATATATCGTAATATAGTCTTTTCCATCTTCTCTACATTTGAGATCCGAATATGTTATTTCTAAACCATCTTCAAATGACAAAAGGGGATTGTGCTCCATAACCTTCATTTCCTTTCTCCTTTCCCGTACCATTGTACGTTTTTATACAAGGACGCGGTACTTGGATTCTGCATTTCATAGCTACACTTTTACTTTAACATCTTTAAGTTAAAAGTCAATTTCCAAGCAACACACTATGCAAACACAAAATCCAAGTTGCCAAGGGTAACGTCGTCCTTCAAATTTAGTGGAACAGCTTCCCCGGGGGCAAGCCGTATACCATTCTTAATTGTGCCGTTCGTGGAGTAAAGATCTTCAATGAGAATACCCTCGTCTCCGGCATATATTTTTGCGTGAAGTTTACTTATACTTTTGTTGTTGATAACAATGTCCGCATTACCTTCCATTCGTCCTATAGTAATCGGCAAACTGTTTAAGTCTATATTGAAGTGGTTATCTCCTTGTCCGTACAGCATGTTCTTTGGTTTTGGTGCTTCAATATAAACCGTCTTACCATAATCTGCTTCCTTGGTAATTATTTCCTCTAGTAACGTATTGCCGAAATCGGTTTCTTCTGATTTCTTTTCTTTCCTTTTATTTTTAGTTCCTATAACTTCCATTATTCTTTCATATATAGAAGGGGTTAATACTCTCGTGATTATTGTCGCAGCCAAAAGGCTCATAGCAACAACCCCTACACCTAAAAGAATCACCTCGTAGTTCTCCAAAAGGAATTCTTCTATTATGCTATATACTGCTACTGATGTTACAACAAGATATATGCCCCCATAGCAAAGCGCATCCTTTACCCTGTCTGGTTTTACCTCTTTGGGTTTCTCGAGGTTTCCGTCACGCTTACTCTCTGCCATAAACGTTCTATCCATCGAAACATTGTCAGTTGGTTCGACCGAAAAAATTCGACGTTGTTCCCTAAGGTTAATAAGCCTCTGTCTGAGAACCTCCGGCCACCCCTCATCATCCTTCATGGTGTAAACATCATATATAGCTTCAACCAGCTCCTCATCATCGTAATCTACCATTCCTATCAGGTAGTCAGCCAAAGTGTTTTCGATATGAACATCTTGTAATGGCAAATAGACAAAAGAAAAATCTGACGAATCCAGATCCTTGTAAATATACTTTTCCGAAAGAATTATGTGTAATCCCGGAAGCATATATTTCCTAAGTCGCTCCCTTGTTTTGCAAACCGAAAAAATAAGGTGACTTAGTTCTTCCAGATTAAGCATTCCCTCTTTATAAACTGCATTTATAGGCTTAAGAGTATCAACATAGTAAACCAGATAGTTTATTCCGTCCTCGATTCTCTCGTTTCCCTTAACAAATCCCTCCATAGGATTATTAATCCACATTTTATATATGTAGTTTTTTCTATCCTCATTGGATACGCTTACCTTCAAACAGTTCTTACCCATTATCCGGCAATGCATAATTTCGTCCATTATTTTCAACCTTCCTTAAATCCCTCAATATTCTGACAACCTCAAATCGGGTGCTTTCTATGGAGTCCGAAATAACCCACTCATTTGTATCGAAAGGAACTATATTTGGCACGTTTAAATGTGCTTTTTCACTGACAACAAATTTGGTTAATGATATGTTCAAGTCCCTGGAATCCTTTGAAAAGGTAACGTATTTGTCGTAATACCACTCATTTTCATATTCATTGAACCTTTTTGTGATGTTATTGTCGTCGCTCCACTTTATTTGTCCCATGCGGATTATCATTCGCGCGTTGTCCTGCTTGATAAGGCAATCATCATACATATAAAAACCTATATATATCAGAAGAATAATTACGAAGAAAACTATTGGCAGAAGAATCGTTGCCTCAACTGTCATATACCCGCCAAATGCGAGATTACCATTCCTACCGTTAAGAACGGAATAAATGGGATTTCGGTGTTTCGATTCAGCTTTCTTATAATCAATCCAACCAGGCAAAAAACAAACATCGCCCCTATACCTATCAGCGTAATAACCACACATCTTCTATACCCCTCTATAGATCCAAGGATTAATAATGCCAGTCCATCTCCCTTTCCAATTTTTCCTGCAAAAATAAAGGAACAGATCATCAGGGCCACCCCCGGAATAAGTGCAATCATATAAAAAGGCCCATCGTTTATGATTCCCCAAATCAGTTTAACCATTCCTAAAGTTATTCCTGCTACCATGGCAAACAAAGAAATCTGCTTTTCCTTTAAATCAGAGTATGTGGCAGGAATTAAAAATATGTAGCTCATTTTATCCTCCGCACCGACTGCAAGGTGTTCTGCTGCCAACCTTTGAAATCGGTATAGTTTCTATTGTTCTTTTTAATCCGGGACAGCCAAGTGTCGTATGATAGCAGTCTCCGTAATCGGTTATATAAATTGCACCGTTATACGCTCTTCTGCCGCAGTATTCACATTTTTGATATTTCCCACCATCTGAGTTTCTGAGGCTCCCAACATCTTCTAATGTTGTACTTTTTATCGATAGTCTCAGATGCGAACAGTTAATATCTCTATGGTACACACTCCCTTCAGGTGTTATGTACACATACTCCTCTTCTTCGGATGCACCCGAATTTCCCGAAATGTCATACCCCGTCCAAGCGTGGGCATAAAAGCTTGCCCATACTCGGTAATCAGATATGAGAAGTGTGGGAGATATGGGGCTGACTTGCCTGCTCTCCGTAAGACTAACGGTATCTCCCACACCAAGAAATGACTCATATAAGTTTGCATAAACGCATATTTTTTTCCCTTTCTCCCTCTGCTCCATCACCAGTTTGGTCTGGGTAGAAAGCGCTGTAAAATATACATAAACAGTTAGTATTGCAAATATGAAAATGGGTATAGCCACAGCAGCTTCCACTGCCATACTTCCCTTTAATTTTTGTGAACCTCTGAAAGACGCTCTTCCTGATAACTGTTCTTGTTTATGGGGTGCGATAATTTCCTTCAGAGAGGGTACAATAGACACATCGTTTAAGATGCATAGAGGTTTTTCCATTTTTGAATTTTTTATTTTTCTTAGACTTGTTTCAGGAAAAGCATCTTTCAAAGGTTCACCTTCTTGTTCATCAGTAAAATATATTTCTTGTTAAGTAAAAATCATCTCCGTATCTGCTCTTGATATTGGTTTGAATAGTTAACCCCTCTACGCAGCCATCTATTCTAAAATTCGAGTTGCCCGGTGTTTTTCTTATTGTTAATTCCATAATGTCCAAGGCCCTCTCACTTTGTTCGGAGACATCCTGTATCATCAAAAACATATCCAAATATTCTTCATAACTTAATCCCTCGCCTCCACTGCCGTCATAATCCATATATGCGTTTTCCAACGCACTATCTAAATCAGTCTTCCACGAGGCATCCGTTTTAATGAGGGGAACCTTTCCCCCATTAAACAGGCATCGCAAATCTGTCACGCTTTCTGCAAATGCCCATCCAAACAGGATAGAATATTCCAATAACGGTTCCAGCCATGGAAGTGTTGTTATTGCACTAACCGTTGCAGCCACAGCTTTTATTGCCATACGTTTACTCTCACAGGTTAGAAGATATTCTATATTTGAAGTCTCTCTTACCCCCAAAAGTCTTCTGGCTACCCCCTCAAGGTTCTCAAGATCCGAGCCTTTCCCAAGAAGGATGTACTCTCTCTCATACCGTAAATATGAATCTTCAAACTCTTTGTTATAGCAGCCAAAGTAGGTCTTTAAATAATCTTTAAAAAGCAATTTATCTGCAGTGGTCTCTGCCGCATATTTTTCCGGATTAACACCAATCCCCATATTTATTGCCCTTCGCCCAATCCGGTTATTCAAGTCAACCTTCGCCTTAGAAATTCCTGATGTGTCTTTCAATGCAAGAACAAGAGCTCCCATTCCCCTTTTTGAGTTGACACCATCGGCGGGATTATTGACTTCAAGATTCTCATATTCGTCTTCCGAAATTTTTATCTTAGTATTCCTTGCTTCATTAATTCCGTTTTCAACCTCTTCTCTAAGAGAGTCATATTTCCCTTCTGTAATTCCCTGGGGTGTTTTTTCTCCTATACCCGTAAGATCCGATAGCAGGCCTAAGCCAAGCATCTGCCTTCTTTCATCTTCCGCCTGCCTTCTGAATACCTCTCCGAAATTGTCTGTAATATAAGAAGCGTTTGTTGAACTGACATCCCCAACATTTAACCCGTATAAATCGGTACCACCGGCCAATTTAGCCAAACCTCTCACTGCGAGATTCTTGTCCACATAATCTTTCATATGAGCCGAAGTTTTACCCAAATCCGGCTGGAGACTTCCATAGGATGTGTCTATAAACAAAAGATTGTACTTATAGAACAGTTCCCTGTGATATTCGGCCAATACGGAATCCAATCCGACATCCACTGCATATTCAGACATAAATCTGGCTCCGCTGGTTCTTGCTCCTTCCGTAAGAAGCATCACAAGTGACATCATTACCATAAATGTCAAAGTGCAATATACTGTTATGTATCCGCCAAGCCTAGAATCCTGAAATTTCATTTGTTATCTTTCCGAAGAGAGCATTCACTACACCGGTAATCTGGTTCTTGAAAATAATAACCAGTCCAATAAGCACCACGATTATCAGGATTATCTCGACAGTACCCATTCCATCTTCTTCTTTAAAAAACCTTCTCATTAAATCTCTCATTTCTTAACCCGCGAAGGACATAAAAGCCGGCATCATGATTAACACCATTACTATTCCAAGCATTATCGTCATAGGAAGCAAAAGCTTTGTCCCCGCCTCTTCTCCTTTCTTTCTTATAGTGTTTTGCCTTTCTGTCTGCGCCCGGTAGGCTTCAGCTTTTAAGTCTGACAGAATACCTGCGTTTCCTTTTTTCAGACTTTGTCCAAGCAACCCCACCAGTCTCGCATATTCACCAACCGAGCATCTTAAACCGAAATTTTCATAGGATTTGACCTCTGACTCTCCGTTTAGCATTTCGTTACAAGCCAATAACATCTCCTCATAAACAAATCTTTTCTTCTTTTGTTTATACATATTTCTTTTGTAGTCCTCGGCTATTTTGTTAAAAGCAGCTCGCGTAGTCATTCCTGCCGACATATATAGCGCAAGTCGATTAACTACTTTGCAATAATCACTTACAAGTTCTTTGTTTCTTTCTTTATAATTCTTCTCCAAATCCTTGTCTTTCAGATGAAACACTATGAATCCGATAACAAACGAAAGGATCAAAAGAATCGCGCTCTCATCTGTATCTCTCTCCGTCCATATTAGGTCCGTGTCATCCGCCACAGCAGGAAGTAGTAAATCGGAATCCATGCTTGTAGCTTCTTGTGATTTTTGCAACTCTTCCTCAACTGCATTTCTCCATATTTCCTCCTCCGAATAGTCCGGCGGAAGTACCCTTACGGCAAATTCGTAGTTTCCGACATAATCTTCGTACTTGTATTCACATGTCAAAACCACTATCTCTCCGTCATCGGACACAGTCTCATTTCTTACCCTTCCCTCCGAATCTATAAGGTTATAATTTCTGCTGTCCCATGAAATTGTGAAGGGATATCCATCAAGGCTTCTTACCAGATTGATGTTCCTTTTTATTTGATCAGAATTCTCGTTTGGCCCAATCACTTTCTTCTCAAGGCTCTCCAGAAAATCACCTGTCATTGATTCAAGCTGTTCAACGGAATACTCTCGTTCAGGAACGCTTACCGAGAAATCTTCATGAAAAGGAAGTCCCTGAGCCTCCACCCTCACTTCCGCGACTTTAGCTCCTTTCCCATAATCATTCCTCTCAATAATTCCCCCTTCCATAAGGTTTCCTTTACCCATTCCGCTTAAACAGACAGCAATAGCAAGCACATTTCCTGAAAGAAGGATTATAAACACCATTTTGATTTTTCCGATTGCGTACTCTTTTTTCAAAGTCTCAACTTTTCCGCCGGGATTTAAGGCTCGAAGAGTCTCGCTCATCCCTCTTCCGGTCTGAATAATATTCATCTCATGTTTTCTCTTATCGATCCATGAGTAAATAAGAAGTGCAGACATATAAAACAGGTCTTTATGCAAGTCTTTATTCTTCGGGAATTTTATATGCGATGCAATCATTATCCCTATCATCACCAGTAACAAAAGCGAGTAAAGAATCAGCTTTAGCATTTTTACACCTCTATACTTACTATTTTTTTTGAGAGGATAACTGCCCCAAAGTATGCACCCAGGCATATGGTCATTATCACGATTCCGGTTATGTTATGATATAAACTCTCGAAGAAGCCCGGTGACGTTGCGGAAATATAAACTATAATCGCAAATGGAACGGCTTCCATAATTCTGCTCTCTGTCCTTCTTGAACTGATTAAAACATCGATTTCTGCATCTATCTCCGACTTCTTCTCCATCAGAGAAACCGTGTCGTATATAATCTCCGTCAAGTTTCCCCCGCCTCGTTTGGCTATTCTGAATATCTCTCCAAATTCCCTTACATCCTCAATCCCGCTTCTTTCTCCCAAAGATATCAGTTTGTCTTCTATCGTCACGTTATTGGAAAGACCTGAAATAATACTTCTAAGTTCAGCGGACATTAAAGAATCTTCGCCATATACAAGATTGATATCCTTTAAGCTTTCTCTAAATGCGTTCTCAACCGAATAGCCGGCTTTCATAGATGCCGATACTGACTTAATACAATCCTTAAACTGAAGCGCCAGTCTGGTTTTTCGCTTCTTACACTCGTCTTCCTTTATAGTCTTCAGAAAATATAAACCCATCGGTGCGAGTACAATCAGTCCCCATAGACTTCTGTAAAACAAATACGAAACTCCGATCAAAGCACAGACAATCAGTGAAATGTACAGTATGTATTCTTTAGTTGAAAATCGATAAATCCTATAGTCCAATTCCCGCTGCTTTGAGTTTTTCAGTGTGGGAAAGATTCGATTTTTTAATGAATTTCCCGTGAATCTTTCCGGATTCATCTTCGTATTCCTCCTCAAATTCATATAAAACTCTTGTTATAATTTCTCCATCTTCATATCCCAATATTTCATTAATCTGAAGTAATTTTCTTGACCTGTCTCTGAGTCTTCCAAGATGAACCAGAATATCTATTCCTGATGCAATCTGTTTCTTTATTGCCGCAAGAGGTAAATCCATTCCCATCAGAACCATGGTCTCCAGTCTAGATAGCATATCTGCTGCACTGTTTGCATGTCCGGTACTCAGTGATCCGTCATGACCTGTATTCATAGCCTGCAGCATATCCAATGCTTCTGCGCCTCTTACTTCCCCGACAATTACTCTGTCCGGTCTCATTCGAAGAGCCGATTTGATTAAATCTCTTATGGAAATAGGATTGCAGCCCTCTACATTACTGTTTCTGGTTTCAAGTCTCACCAGATTCTCTATCCATGCGATTTGCAATTCGGCACTGTCCTCGATGGTAATCACTCTCTCATCACACGGGATAAACTCGGACAGGACGTTCAGAAAAGTGGTTTTCCCCGAACCTGTACCTCCGGAAATGAAAATGTTGTATTTTGCTTTAATCAGTTTTTTCAAAAAATCAACAAGCTCCGATGTAATCGATCCATATCTGATCAAGTCATCCATTTTCATTGGTGATCTTGGGAAGCGTCGGATAGTTAATATGGGCCCGTTAAGAGCAATCGGTGACAGGACGACATTTACTCTGGATCCGTCAGAGAGTCTGGCGTCGACTATAGGGGACGCTTCATTTACCGTTCGGTTACATCCGGCCACAATCTGCTGGATTACATTCTCGAGTTTCTCTCTTTCAAAACGTTCTTCTCTCCTTACGAGTTTTCCCTCCTTCTCCACATAAACCGAGTCAACACCGTTTATCATTATTTCTGTTATATTCGGGTCATCAAGAAGGCTTTGAAGAATATCAAGCTTTCTTACTGATGAAAAAATCTCTTTTTCAAGTCTGATTCTTTCGTCAATAGATAATGAAGCTGTAAGGGTTGTCTCTGATGCAATCCGCCGTATCTCTTCCAGGGCTTCTTCATCCGTAAGCTCACCTTCAGTGCTGATATACTCCATAAATTCTGCTTTTACTTTGTCTTTAATCCACGCATAGTCGTGCATATAAGCCATCCCCCATAATCATCTCTCTTACATATTTAGCAAAAACAGAGAATGGTTGATAATGAAAGGCATCCGGAATCTCTTCGATATAAGGCAATCTGTGCTTAACCGTCTTGTACATAATGTCATCGTGTTCACAGTTCCTTAAGAGCGTTTCATACTCATTCAGTTTTGCCTTAGCGAAGCGGTCCTCCTGGGTAAGTGTGTAAATTCGCTCGCACATTCCCATCAAATCCAGTAATCCGTGTATTGTTTCCGATAGATCCAGAATGATCACATCGTAATCACATTTGATCTTTATTTGGTTGATTAAATCAATCCAATCCTTTGCTCTGACGTCCAAAATCTGATGAAGTGATTTAATTGGGGGAAGAATGTCGATAAAGTCACCATGATATACCACAGTCTCGAAAAATAAATTGAATTTTTCAGGTGACTCCTTTGTGATTAAAAGAAGGTCTTCCATCGTTTTCTTCTTGGAAGATTCAATAAGTGAAAATAGGGGAGAAAAGCTTTCAAAGCTTATGAATAATACCTTGTTGGTTTCTGAAATAACATTGCCCATGGTCAGGCTTAATGTTGTTTGGCTGCACCTGCGAACCGGTGAAAAAAAGCCAACAAGTTTTGGAGATTTTGTCGAATTGGTTCCGACACTGTCCTGCCTAAATGCTCCGGTCTTATCGTTACCGGTCATTATTTCAATCAACTTGGTCTTGATTAATTCCACAGAACTGTATTTTGAAACAGCATTTCTGTTTGGGCATTTCTGGTCAAGCTCCGTAAGAAACAGTGTCCTTTCGGGAATAATTAACCCTTCCCAATCAGATAATTCCTCATAGGCTGTCACATAATAAACATCATCGACTTCCTGGGGATTATATTTGATCGGGTCCGTGTACACGCTGATTCGAGCGCCGGGCCTGAATTCCTCACTTAAGCTTTCCATAAGTGCATTTGCGTACCCTTTGTCAGAGCACAAGATAGTAATTTCCACCATAATTATTTTCCTCCCGTTACGAAAAAGAACGCCAAACATATTGGCAAGGCTAAGGGAACCCCTTCAGATTTTTTTGTTCCATAGCCCAGATTCATTACCAGGGCAATAAGAAATGCCAAGGCAAATGAATAAAACCAAAAGTGAAGTATCTGTTCCGGCATAATAATCCCGGATACAGTCCCCAGCAATTTGATATCCCCCGCCCCAATCATTCTCAAAAAGTAAAACGGAATCATAATCCCGATTACAATCAGAACAACTGCAGCGCCTATTAAAACTCCCTTAATCCCTTCATCAATCCATCGAAACGCCAACCCGTATACGAGCAGCACCCCTACCAACACGTTAGGTATAAGGCGTTCCCTTAAATCACTACAGAGCGTACAAAGCAAGATGATATGTTTAATATCTATAACTCTCACCTCTGCAATATTTGGAATTATGCGGAGAAAACCGCAATGAAGATTAATACCTTCGGAATGTCTTAACGACAATCTGGATTATAATCATGACAATGGTACTTTGTCTATAGGTTTTATCCAAAAAGTTGATTTTCGTGAAAATGTTACAAATGTGACTGCTTTTTGGCAAACACAAAAGGCCTCAACATTCGATAAACACTGGGTTTAAAGGATGTCAAAGCCTCTCGATTTTTCAAATCACATAAATATAAGAAGAAACAGGCTTAATAGTACTAATCCATTTGGCCTATAACTGCCTTAGTTTTTTCAAATTCTTCTTCCACCGCCTTAATCATATCGTCGATGGGTTTGTTAGGTTTGCCACCTCTAAGTTCTTCGCATAAGTCACTGGTCACAGCAGTGAGTTTTGAAAGACCCATATTCATGGCCATACCCTTTGCCGTGTGGACAAGACGAAAAGCCTCCTCGTAGTTTTCATCTGCGAGAAAGCCGTGTATATCGGCTATTGAGCCACCGTCCGCGAATTTCTTAAGGTACTTTGTGATTCTCTCATCAGTAACAAGTCTGCCAAGAACTTCTTCGTAGTCCTCGCCAAGTTCCAGAAATACCTCTCTTGCGTCCATGCAAATTCCTCCGCTCTTTATAATTTTTTCCTGAAAATCTATATGTTAAACGTATAAACCTCTGTTAGGTTTATCATCAAACAGCTCTTCATTCATGAGGTTCTTGTTGTAGGTCAAACCTGCATACACGTTCTGTGTGTTCTGCATCAGAGGTTCCTCATGGTTGTTAACGGAAATCTGACTGTAGGCGTCTCTAAGCTTAATAATTACAGACTCTACATGATCGAGAACATCGTCATCATAGTGAACGGAAGCTCTTACAAGCTCCTTGTTCACATAGATGTAAAGGGAAAGAAGATTTGCTGCCACATCATACTCAAAGTGAAGTGATGCTATAAGTTCCTGCATGCAGTTTCTGATCTTTCGGATTGACTCCTTGAATGCTTCCGTATCATCACTTGCATGGGCAACTCTTGCGTCTTCCAAGTATTCCAGAACCATGTCATAAAGGACTACTATCAGATCTGTCTTGTTGGCTTTTGATATTCGGAGTGTAAACTGTTGCTTTTTCTCGTTAGTCATACCATTACCTCCTTACTTCCGGTATTACTGAAGAAGCTGTAATACCTGAGAGGGTCTTTCATTAGCCTGGGCAAGCATTGAAGTACCTGCCTGGGTGAGAATCTGATTCTTTGTGTACTCGGACATTTCTTCTGCCATATCAACATCCATAATACGTGAGTATGAAGAAGTCATGTTTTCGTAGGTTATGTCAAGGCTGTCTACATTACTTTCAAGTCTGTTCTGTAATGCACCAAGTTCACTTCTTACCTGTGAGATATAAGAGATTGCTCCACCGATTCTCTCAAGGGCATCCTGTGCACCTTCTCTGGTAGAAACGTCTATATCTCTGATTCCCATGTGACGAAGAGAAACGTCGGGAATGGGGATTTCAAGAACCTGTCCCTCATTGGCACCAACCTGAAGTCTCATGGAACCGACACCTGTAAGGTCGATGGAAAGGGCTGTTTTGGTGGTTGTTGTGCCTGCTGCACCGGGAGTAACCTGGTTCATATCAAGCTCAATCTTATATCCGTCCTGGGTTGTGATGGTTACAAGATTGTCTTCCGTTTCAATCGTAGCGTTAGTAAGCTTTGGATCTGATGATGTCATGGTGGCATCGGAAACTTTTCCTGCATCATCCCATGTAAGTGCAAGTGTATCAAGAACGTAAGGAGTAGCTGTGTTCATATCCTTGTCATACTCGGAAACCTTTACTTCCTTGTCGCTTGTATATCCACGGTATTCGAACTCGCCGTTAAGGATGGGCATTGAGTTGAACTCTGTTGTGTTCTTGATTCTTGTAAGCTCGTCCTTAAGTTCAACAACCTCATCATTGATAATCTTTCTGTCGTCATCACTGAGGGTTCCGTTGTTGGCCTTTACACAAAGTTCATTGATACGCTGCAAAATATCCTGCATCTCAGCCATTGCACCATCTGCTGTTTCGATGATGGAAATTCCGTTTGATGCATTCTGTGTTGCTACGGAAAGTCCTTTAAGCTGAGCGTTCATTCTTTTTCCCATTGCAAGTCCTGCGGGATTATCTTTACCATGATTAATCTTAAGTCCGGAAGAGAGTCTCTCCAAAGATGCTGCAAGATTATTGTCATTTCTCTGTAATGAGTTGTTGGCTATCATTGCGGATACGTTGTAATTGATTCTCATAGTTCCTCTTTCTCGCTAGTGCGTTTAGTAGACTTGTCTCATTGCTTCCACCACTGTCTTTGCTGCTTTGTAGATTCTGTAGGTGGATTGATTCTCTATTTCTTCTCCCCTTGATTCGGGGGTTTTAAGACGATCGGTGTAGAGAAGATTCCTAAAGGATATATCGTCTTTTTCGAAGGCAATGTTTAGCATATTCTGCAGAGTTTCTCGTTTTTCTTTATTATCTTTGCTGCTGATTAAAAATGCGCTTGCCTCGTTACCTTCAAGTCTTAAGGATACGGATACATCTCCCATGTCCTCAGTGGGAAGAGTAATAAGTGCATTACCCTTATTTTCACTGTCATGTCTGATGGTAAGTCTGATTGAAGATTCCCCGTCAACTCCTGATACAGGAATCTCGTAGGTTTCTTCTCTTGCCATTCCCACTGCAACGGATAAGAAAATGTGAGATGACTTCATATCTCTGATATCCAAAGCCTTAAGGGAAGGATTAAACATATCCTCTGTAAGGGAGTTTTTGATTTCTTCCGCTTCCTTCTCGTATGCCTCTACCGCCTCATCTCTTCCGGTAAATGCATCAAGTATATTTTCGGCAAAAGCGTCTAATCTCTCCTTACCGATAAACTTGTTAACCCTATTCCAGGATTTGGAAGGATTATTCTTACCCTCTACGGCCTCTTTAATGTGAGGGAGGGTTGGAGATAAATCTGCTTTTTCCAAGAGCTCGGTAATCTCTTTATCATTTATGGTTTCTGCATTGATTTCCTTTAATTCCTCAAAGGTCTGCTTGTAGAGGAAGTCACTTCCGGAATCACCTGCGGATACCTGAACGTCTATGGGTGTGTCGGAGTAAACCAAATCCTTAAGGCCTCCGAAGTTGTCATCAACTAAGATGTCCATTCCGGATTTTTTGGCGATTCTTGCTGCGCTTAAGAGGTTTGAAAAATTCAATTCTCTCCCTGCCTCAAGCACTCTTCCGATTACGGCTCCGTCACTCTTTTCAATCTGTCTTAACATCCTGAAGATTCCGATGTAAGCAGTTCTTTCATCATCTGAGATTTCACCGCTTTGCTCAAGTCTGTAAAGGTATCTTGAGTAAGTTTCCATCTGCTTTTCGGTATCCTCGTTTTCGCCCTTGAGATAGTTCTCAAGTTCATCAAAGGATGTCTTAAGAGGGTTGATTCCGTCGCGGATCATCTTAAGTGCTGCCGCGGGAGTCATTCTCTCAACCACACGGTTTACTCTTCTGTCCGCTTCAACCATCTTTTCGATGTTTTCCTCGGTTATTTCAACGCGGTTGTACGCAAGGATTCTTACGCCTCTTCTGTTTCTGTCAGAGAGGTCCATATCAAGATCCATTAAGATATCATCAACGTTGGCAAAAGCCTTCTTGATGCTGTCTCCAAGGTCTCTTCTGGGTGCAGTCATGAGGGTTTCATAAGAAGATTTGGCTGCATCGAATGCACTCTTTTGTCTTAAGCCCTCATCATATAATGTCTCCACCGAAATGCTCTCATGTCTTGTAAAAACAAGGCTTCCGAGAGTGGATGCAGGCATGTCATATAAGCTGTTTCTCTTGGATATTGTTTCATCCAATAACTGTTTGTTTGAAACTGCTGCGTCTGCTTCCTCTTCGGGGAAATATCTCTTGGCTACGCTTATCTCGGCTTCCTTCAAAGCCTCAACCAGTTCTTCCAAATCGGAGGTGTCGATTGAGAAACCGCTTTCGATAAGTTTAACATTCACTTCAGCCGTCATCTTAAGGCGGGTTTCCTCAAGAACTCTTCTGTCGTGAAGGTCAATGCTGCTGTCGTTTAATAAAGCTTCGACTCTCTTTTCAAGTTTCGCTGCCTTTTCATATTTTGTTTCTGTATTGGTAAGGTCAGCCTTCATGGCAGGTATAGAATCTGACATTGCTGTCACAACCGCCTTCACTGCCTGTTCTTCACTTACGGGAAGATTTACGCTCTTGTTTTTATCAAGAGTGTTGAAAGTGCGGTCAGTTAAAGGGATTCCTTTCTCTATAAGCCATGTTGCTTTCTCTATATTTTCTTCGCTTGTTTCGATTCCCGCTTCTGCGAGGATTTCTTCAACCTGGGCTCCCAATGATGCCACATCCGCTTCGTCAGCTTTCTTGGCATAATATCCGTTACCCTCCATGAAATATCCTCTTGACTGTCTATCTGCATCCACTGCTCCCGAGTGATTTGCAAGATAGATATTCTCGATTGAAGGTCCAAGGTTGTTCTGAACAAGGTATTTCAACTCGCCCTCTGAAAGGGGGTTAAGTTCCAAAGCTCTCTGCACCGCCTCATCAGCTTCCTTCATGTTTTCTTTGGTAACGGGAACATCTGCTTTTTTCAAAGAGTTTGCAAGATGGTTTGCATAAGCCTCGGACCCTGCGATCTCCTTAAGAGCCTCGGGGTCTATATCATCGGTAAAGCCTTCCACGGATACTCCGGATTTGGCAAGCTCTGCCTTAATTTTATCCATAATGGTAACTGTCGTATGTGCGTCACAGGATGCAGGATCTACGCCTTCCTCAAGCAACTTTCCAAAATCTTCCCCGGACATAGAATGAGACATTACCGTCAAATAGTCAGTCTGCGCCTTAACATCAATATTCTGCGCATCCTGCATAACATCCCGCATGGTTCGTCCGTGAACCGTATATGCTTCGTTATCCATAACTATTCCGGAAATGTCTGCACTGTAAGCTTGCTGCCCGGTTATTTTGTTGTTTGTTTGAGTTTTCTCGTAAGTTCCTGTCCTGTCCACGTATGTGTTTGCATTTTCAAACGAAATCTTCATACATGTTCTCCAAACAGAAAAGTCAATAAAAAATAAAAAGAGGTGATACTCTCACCTCTTATTTCGGACAAATATTTACTTTTCTTTAGGACTGTCAAAAACAAATACTTCTGCTGAGAAAGCAGGAAGGTCAAAACTTATGGAAAGTTCCTTGTAATTCGCCTCGATTTTCTCAGCCTTAAGGGTGGCAGGTATCACCGTACCGTTTCCGCCAAACTCCTTATCGTCGCTGTTGAGAAGAAGTTTATATTTGGTGTCGAAAGGAACACCTACTCTGAACCCTTCTCTCTTAACAGGGGTGAAGTTCAATACGAAGAGGATGTTGTTTTTGCCTGACTCATCTCTCCTGTAGAAGGCATATGTGCTGTAATCCTTATCGTCAGCAGAAAGCCACTCGAATCCGCCCCAGTTGTTGTCATGCTTATACATGGCAGGGTACTTGCGGTAAATCTCAAGAAGTCTCTTTACGTAATCATGCATTCCTTTGTTTAAAGGTTTGGAAAGAAGGAACCAGTCAAGTTCTCTGGCTTCGCTCCACTCTCTCTCCTGGGCAAACTCCTGACCCATGAATAAAAGCTTCTTTCCTGCATGTCCAAACATAAATGTATATCCGGCACGAAGATTTGCGTACTTGTCTACTTCGTAGCCCGGCATTTTTTCTACCATGGAGCACTTAAGATGAACAACCTCATCATGAGAAAGCGGAAGAATATAATTTTCCGACTCATTGTAGCTCATGGCAAAAGTCATGTTGTAATGATTGTCTCTCTTATAGATGGGGTCCAGCTTCATGTATTCGCAGAAATCATGCATCCAGCCCATGTTCCACTTAAAGGAGAAGCCAAGTCCGTCATCCTCCGGTGGTGCGGTAACCTTGGGCCATGCAGTGGATTCTTCGGCTATGGTCATAAATCCGGGATCCATCTTGTGAATGATGGAATTCAGGTGTTTAAAGAATTCGATGGCGTCAAGGTTCTTGTTGCCGCCGTAAATATTGGGAAGCCACTGTCCATCTTTCTTTCCGTAGTCCAGATACAGCATGGAAGCAACGGCATCAACTCTTAATCCGTCAACGTGGAATTCTCTCATCCAATAGATTGCGTTGGCGATGAGGAAATTGCGGACTTCGGTTTTGCCATAATTAAATATCTTTGTTCCCCATTCGGGATGCTCGCCTCTTCTGGGGTCTGGATCTTCGTAAATGCAGGTTCCGTCAAATCTTCCGAGGCCGTGGGCATCGGGACAGAAATGAGCGGGTACCCAGTCCAAAATGACGCCAATGTCATTTTTGTGCAGTTCATTAATAAGATACATGAAGTCCTTGGGCTCTCCGTATCTTGCCGTGGGAGCATAGTAACCCGTTACCTGATATCCCCAGGAACCGTCGAAGGGATACTCGGCAATACCCATAAGCTCCACGTGGGTATATTTCATTTCACTTAGGTATTTTACTATTCTGTCGGCAAACTCCCTGTAGGAATAGAAGCCGTCCTCTGTTCCGTTGGGATGCTTCATCCAGGAACCGATGTGGCACTCATAAATAGCCAGGGGTTCTCTTTGCTTATCAACCTTGGCCCTCTTTTTAAGCCACTTGGAATCTTCCCAGTCGAAACCGGACAAATCGGTTACAACCGAAGCAGTGGCGGGCCTTAATTCACTGTAGTTAGCAAAGGGATCTGCCTTGTAGATTTTCTCATTGGACGGGGTGGTTATGAGATATTTATAAACATCTCCCTCTCCGACTCCGGGTACAAAAAGAGCCCAGATTCCTCCGGGTCCTAATTTTTGCATGGGATGTGACCATTCATTCCATTCGTTGAATGATCCCACCACATTAACATATGCAGCATTGGGGGCCCATACCGCAAAGTATGTGCCTCTTGTCTTGTTCTCAACAGAAATGTGCGCACCAAGCTTCTTGTAGATATCATAATGAGAACCTTGAGCAAATAAATACTGGTCGTCCTCTGAAATAAATACCTTCTCTGCCATTTGGCGTAGCCCCCTTATGCGAAGTCTTTTTCCTTAAGAATGATCATGTCCTCATTATCATAACGCTTTCCGAACAAAACATCAAAGAAATGTCCGACATTCTTTCTGTTGGCATTTCTGATTGCATCGGAAATCATCTTCTTGACCTCTATCATCGTTACTGCATGGTCGCTGGTCTGATGATCGGAAATTCTGGTATGGAGTGCAAGAAGTCCCATTTCATCAATTGAGTACTCCTGTGAAAGAGCATACTCTTTACCGAATCTGACAAGAGTGTCATTATCTAATGCTTCCAAATCAATCTGTGCAGCGAAGCACTCTTTGAGCTTCGGCGATGCGTCCATAAGTTTTGCTATGGACTTCTTGGTTCCCGCCATTACGATAATGATTCCTGCATCTTCGTTCTGGAGCGACTTGTACAGCTGGTCGGCTGTCTCAGGGCTCATGCGGCCTGCGTTCTCGATGATGAGAGCGCCGTTGGAAATCTTTCCGATTATTTCGGAAGGCTCTCTCGCATTAAGGGAGTTGCCGCTTATCTTTGCAATCTTTCCGGAGAAGTTGCTGTCAATAAGCTGAATCTCCTTCATGATATTCTTCGCAAGGGTTGTAGGGTCCATGCCCTCTTCACCTGTGATAATCAAGTTGCCTGCGTAAGGAGCAAGGCTTACAGAATCTACGGCATTAACAAGCTGTGCCTGTATCTTCTTATTCTGAATGTAGGAAGCGTAGAGTTCTTTCTCTTCCTTTGAAAGCTCTCTGGGTGAAGGAGAATTGTCCTCTGCCTCAGCAGCGGCTTCAGCTGCCACAACGTCAGCGTTTTCTGTGCTCTCAGCCTTCTCCTCTTTCTCTGCCTTATCCTCTACAGCTTCTTCTGCAGCTTCCTCTTCTCCCTTTTCTTCTACGGGCTCGGCTTCTTCGGATTCTTCTGCTTCTTCAACTTCAGCGTCTGCAACAGCTTCTGTTTCCTCTACTGCTTCCTCGGTCTCTTCCGCTGCTTCATCAGCAGTTTCCTCGGTTGCCTCCGCAACTTCCTCGGTGCTTTCTGCCTCTTCTACTACTTCAGCCTCTTCGGTTTCCTCAGTTTCCAGATCCTCCTCGAAGGTCATCTCACCGGTGGAATCCTCCACTGCCTCAGCCTCTTCTTCTACAGGCTCAGCCTCTTCGAAATCATCCTCGAAGTTCTCGTCCTCGGCATACTCTTCTTCAGGATACTCCTCTTCCGAGTATTCCTCGTCTGTGTACTCACCTTCAGCCTGATATTCCTCTTCTTCGTCATAATCAGGTAAGTCTGAGTAATCGGCGTTCTCGTCTATGGGCTCCTTCTCAAGTTTCTCAAGGAGGCCATCTCTTACAGCGAAATCAAAGTCTACCAGAATGTTTCCTGTGTGCTCCAAAACTCTCTGGCGAACTTCTTCCTCTAACTGTTTCTCGTTATCTTTCTTCTTCTGTTCCCACTCAGCCAAAATATCTTCAAGTCTCAGCTGACCGGTTATCTGTGTATCGTCATCCACTGTCTGCTCAGGAACTACCATGGACATCTGTCCGTCGTATTCCATTCCGAGAATGTGGTCAAAATTATCATCACCGAATCCGTTGTTCTTATTCTCATCATTGAAGAACACCTCTTCCACAGCGTCGGAATTGTTCTCTTCTCTGATTTCTTTAAGAACCTTAGTAGCCATAGGATCGTCTTCAACGAATCCTGCCTCGGTGTATGCGTCAGGATAATCTTCCGTATCGGTTCCGCCAACGGGCTTAACATCTCCGGGATGAAGGGATGTGCTTACAGGACGGATAAGGTTATCGGGAGTCACTTCCCACATATCCTTCATGCTGTCGGCGAGTTCCTTCTGAAGGTTAATCGTGTTATATTCACCAACATCGGTCTTAACCTGCAGATTCGCAACGTGATCATCCTCTGTTGCCTGAGGAGCTGTAGGAATTGTATCTGCCTCCACATTAGGAATCACTGTGGTATAAGGTTTCTCCTCAGCGGGGAAAAGTGTACCTGTAATATCCTTTGTGTCGTACTTGGCCTGCTGGGTAGGAGTAAGGGGAGAGTGCTGCATCTTAAGCTCCATGGCTTTGGTTACATACTTTCCTTCTCCGTACCAAAGAATAATCTCGTCACACTCTTCTATACACTTTGCAGAATCGCCGATTCGATGATAAAGATATGCCAGCTCATACTGCCATTTGGGAATGGGTGTATGCTTCTTTAACTCAAGAAGAACTTCGATTCTCTCCTCAAGGGAAACATCCTGAGCAACATATAATTTATACTGTAAAACATATCTTCCGTAATCATCGGGAGCAAGCTGAACGTATTCCTTATAGTACTCGAGAGCAGGAACGTACTGGTCAAGTTTAATGCACAGCTCGCAGAGCGCAAAAACAACACTCTTCGAAGAAGGGTGTCGTTCATAAGCCAGACCAAGGAGCTCCTGAGCATCCTCAAGTCTGTTCACATATTTATATACGTCACTGATCATACACAAAGTCTTGACGCTCTTAACACGTTTCCAGTCAATGGAATCGGCTATAATAGCGGCTTCTTCGAAATCTTTGTCTATGATAAGGGTATCTATTTCTCCCAGTCTTACTTTGTATTCGTACTTATCCAAGGTAATCACCTCTAACCTGCGGGATAAATTTTCCCACTTTCATTCAGAATAAGTTTACCACAAGATAGGGGTGCTTTTCAATAATATATAGAGTTTTTTTGACTAATTAGTACAAGATGTTGTGGTTTGCCCATGTTCCGCATTTATTTGGACTTTCCCCGTTTCTATGCTATATTTATAGTGTATTTTAGGAGGTGAAATACATGGCTAACAGACCACTTGGAAGAAAAAAGAATGTTACCGGAGGAGGCTCCGGTGTTCATAAACGAGGGGATGGGCTTGGAATCGGTCCCGTGGGAACAGGCGGTTATGGGAGCGGAAGTTCCCCCATATCTTCAGGGCCCTCCGGCGGGAATATGAATAGGGGCGGAAGAAAGAGTCCTCTCTTCTTTCTAATCGTTATTATTGTACTTGTTTTATTAGGTGGAGGCGGGGGCCTTGGCTCCTTACTTGGCGGTTTCGGCGGAGACGATTCTTCCCTGACATCATATACTCCTTCACCTGCACAGACCACGACCTCTACAAGCTCTACGGGAACAGAATCCTTAGGACTTAGCTCCATACTCGGAAATTTCCTTGGAGGTGGCGGTGGCTACAGTATGGAAAGCGCAGCTACCTGGAGCGGCAACTCCAACACAGGTGTCCTTGACAGATCCGTTGCAAGCTCAGCACGTGCAAAACGCACTCAGATTAAAGGAAATGGTGAAGACGTTATAACCATCATGGTTTACATGTGCGGTACAGACCTTGAAAGCCGCGGTGCCATGGCATCCAAAGACTTACAGGAAATGCTGGCTGCAAATATCGGAGAGAAGATAAATCTTATCATCTATACCGGTGGATGTAAGAGATGGCAGAACAACGTAGTAAGCAGTTCCACCAACCAGGTTTACCAGATTAAGGGTCAGCAGATGGTATGTCTCCAGAAGGATCTTGGACAGTCACCCATGGTTGAGCCCGATACTCTTTCAGGATTTATTAAATGGACTGCTTCCAATTTTCCTGCTAACAGATATGACCTCATCCTTTGGGATCACGGCGGCGGATCCACCAGCGGATACGGCTATGACGAGAAGTACGCATCCAAAGGAGCCATGTCTTTATCAGGAATCAACAAAGCCCTTAAAGACGGCGGAGTTAACTTTGATTTCGTTGGTTTCGATGCATGCTTAATGGCTACAGTTGAAACAGCTTTGGTGGTTTCCAACTACAGTGATTACATGATTGCATCTGAGGAAACCGAGCCCGGTATCGGATGGTATTACACAGATTGGCTTAAGAAACTTTCATCCGATACTTCAATGGCTACCATCGATATCGGAAAGAATATAGTTGATTCATTTACAGAAGCCTGCGCACAGAATGTGGCCGGTCAGAAGACAACACTTTCCCTAATTGACCTTGCGGAATTATCGGCAACCGTTCCTTCGGAACTTGCTGCTTTTTCAAAAGATACATCTGATTTAATTAAGAATAAAGAATATAAGACTGTTTCAGATGCAAGAGGAGCTACAAGAGAGTTCGCAACCTCCTCAAGAATCGACCAGGTAGATTTAGTAGATTTTGCCAACAGAGTAGGAACCTCAGAGGGTAAAGCCCTGGCTGAAGCACTCCTTGGAAGTGTTAAGTACAACAGAACAAGCAAGAGCATGACAAATGCTTATGGCCTATCCATCTACTTCCCTTACAAGAAAGCTTCAAAAGTCGACAGCATGGTTAATACCTATGAAGATATAGGTATGGATGAAGAATATGCCAAGTGCATCCAGAACTTTGCTTCCCTGGAAGTGGCAGGTCAGGTTGCTTCCGGCGGCTCTCAATCCCCCATGGGTTCGCTGTTTGATTTGACAGGATCAAATTCAGGCTCAGGTTCCCTGGGTTCCGCCGATATGATAAGCCAGTTGCTCACAAGCTTTATGGGCAGTGATTTTTCATCAATCTCCGGCTTGTCTTCATCAAACACAGGCTTCCTTGGGAAGGCGCTTGATATTGATGCCGCTTCAGAATACATTGCATCCAACCACTTTGACCCCTCTGCTCTTACCTGGAGTGCTGATGAATATGGCAACTCCATTATCACACTCTCTGAGGATCAGTGGTCGTATATAAAAGATTTGGAACTCAACGCCTTCTATGACGACGGAGCAGGATATATTGACCTTGGTATGGATAATGTCTTCGAATATGATGACAATGGAAATCTTCTGGCTCCCACAGATAAGACCTGGCTGTCAATTGAAAGTCAGCCCGTTGCTTACTATCACCTGGATACTCAGTGGGATGATGATTCCTATATCATCACGGGACGTGTTCCCTGCTTCTTAAATGATGTTCGCTGTGATTTGATTATTGCTTTCACTTCAGAAAATGAGGACGGCTTCATTGCCGGAGCAAGATTCGATTACGTTGACGGTGAGACTGATACAATCGCAAAGAACTTGACAGAACTTGAGGTAGGCGACAGAATCGATTTCATCTGCGACTACTACACCTACAATAAGGAGTACAAAGACAGTTATCTCCTGGGTAACACATTGGTTGTGGATAAGGACATGAAAGACATGCTTATAAGCAACACCTTCATGGGTGACGGTGATGCACTTATGTCTTACTGCTTCACCGATATTTACGGTCAGAAATACTGGACACCAATGTTAACATACTAGGCAAAATAAAACCTGGCACCAAAAGGTGTCAGGTTTTTTATTACATTAATCCGGGTCTGCAAGGCTTTCCGGCTTTGTTTCTGTAATTCGCAAACAGCTCTTCCGTGGCAAGAGCCATTTTTGTTACGGAGAACTTGTCTCCGTGAGGATATATATACCAGGTGTCCTCAAGGGTATTAAGGTCAACACAATCCCCGTATTTACCCAGATATTCATACTCAATGTGGCAGGAATAAAGGGAAGGAACCGTCTTGGTCATCTCCCTGACTTTTCCGTCCTTATCGGTAACTCTGACCTTAAATACTTCCATATCGTGGGTCAAAGTTCCTGTTCCTATATCTATGAACCTGTCCGCATTGGGCAGTGAATTCACGTGAACTTCCAATTCTCCGGAAGAATATGTTCCGCTTTCCACTTCTTTTCGAACATTCTGCCTTTCCCATTCATACCAATCGGGAATATGACTGAATTCTGTCTCCCCCGTATCTGCACTTAATTCCCCAAGCTCAGACATGGTCCAGGTTTTCTTACAGGAGTTACAGATAAGTTTTGTGCCCTTTGAAGTCATTGAAAACTCGGTTTTGCAGGAAGGACACTGGTACAGCACCTTATGAAGGCCTTCCGCTCTGCCCTCATATTTTGTTCTTATCTTTCTTTCCTTTTGCCATGCAAAATCATCATATTGAAATCTTTCAACGATTCCGTCATTAATATCATCAACAGAAAGGCTCTTTAACTGCTCAGGTGTGAAAAGCAGCGACAGCTCCGCTTCGGTAGGAGCTACCCCTCTGTCATGAAGGTTCCAGAAGGGAGAATTCACATGATGTCCGTGGCAAATAAGTGTCACCACCGGAACGCCAAACATTTTGCACATTTTCCCCAGGGACTCCGGAAGGACTGCTGTGGTTCCGCAAAGAGAATATCTTGCCTCGGGATATATGATGGCGATATCTTTATTTTTTATGGTTTTCCAAAGGTTTTTTATTAGTGTCAAATCACTGGTGAACTTTCTTTTGCAGATGCATCCCACATCTCTTAAAAGTTTTTCTCTTCCGATAAACCCGTCTATAGCCACAACGTAATTTGCTCTGGAGGGCCAAATTGCCTTTGTAGCCACTTTAAAATCCAGAAACGCATTATGATTGCATAAAAGAATAAAGGGGGGCTTAATTCCCTCCATTCCTGTTTTAACAATCTTAGATTTATGTGCCAGAACCGACGGGAGACTTATCAGAATCGTCAGTGGTCTAAGATACCACTTGGTCCTTGTCGGTGGGATGGACATATCAAACCTTTTAACATTATCCATTCAGTTATTCCCCTAACACTCTGTTATTTAAAAAGCTCATCCGAAAGCGCGGCAAACTGTTCCAAAGTAAGAGCTTCTCCTCTTATGGTCTCAGAAAGGCCAAGGTTTCTCAATGCTTCGGCGCACTGCTCCCTTGATATACCAAGGCCTCCGTTTGAAATGGCATTGGTAAGGGTCTTTCGGCGCTGATTGAAAGCTGCCCTTATAAGTTTAAACATGTTCTTATCGTCACGAACTTCAACGGGAGGCACATCATAGCACTCAAGCCTAATAACACTGCTTCCCACTCCGGGCTTTGGAATAAAGCACTCCGGTGAAACCTGGCAGATTACCGAAGGTTTACTGTAGTACTGAACCGCAAGAGACAGGGCACCGTAATCTTTGGTTCCCGGTCCCACCTGCATTCTGTCAGCCACTTCCTTCTGAATCATCATGGTGATACTCTTAAGGGGAACTCCTCCTTCAAGAAGACCCATAACGATGGGTGTGGTGATATAGTAAGGCAGGTTGGCAACTACCTTTATGGGTTTGCCCCCGTTTTCCTCATCTGCAAGTTTCTGAATATCAAGTTTTAATACGTCTTCGTTGATAACCTTTACGTTGTCGTATTCGGACAGGGTATCCTCCAGAATCGGAATCAGATTTTTGTCTATTTCAACCGCAAAAACCCAGCCTGCGCGTTCGCACAGATACTGGGTCATTGTTCCGATTCCGGGTCCAATTTCCAAAACACAGTCATCCTTTGTTATTTCAGCTGCATCCACGATTTTCTCAAGGACATGGGCATCAATAAGAAAGTTCTGACCAAACTTCTTCTGGAAACTGAAGCCGTATTTATCCAATACTTGTAAGGTGTTTTTGATATTTCCGAGATTCGCCATCTTTAATATGCGCGTCCCCAGTAAAGCATCTTCTTTGCAGGCTTACCACACCATACACAGGTGTCGGCAATGGTTTCCTGCTCGAAAGGAATGCATCGGCTGGTAACACTTAACTCTTCTTTGATTGCATCTTCACATTCTCTGCAGCCACACCACATAGCCTTTACAAAGCCTGCCTTGGTGTTGAATGCATTCTTGAACTCTTCCTTGGTTGCTGCGGTGTAAGTGTGAGCATCGCGGTGAGTTCTTGCTCTCTCAAGCATTTCCTTCTGGATCTTCTCTAAGATTGCGGGAACTTCTGTCTCAAGAGCGTCAAGATTAACCTCAATCTTCTCTCTGGTATCACGACGACAGATTACGCACTTACCTGCCTCGATATCCTTGGGTCCGATTTCGATTCGGATGGGATATCCTCTCATCTCTGCCTCAGCAAACTTAAATCCGGGAGTCTTGTCGGTATCATCTACCTTAACTCTGAAGTTCTTCTTAAGCATATCTCTTAATTCATATGCCTTATCAAGAACTCCTTCCTTCTTCTGCTGAATGGGAATAATACAAATCTGTGTAGGAGCAACAAGGGGAGGAAGAACCAATCCGTCGTTGTCGCCGTGTACCATGATGATGGCACCGATAAGTCTTGTAGTCATTCCCCAGGATGTCTGGAAAGGATGCTTTAATGTATTGTCTTTGTCGGCAAAAGTGATGTCAAAGGCCTTGGCAAAGCCGTCACCGAAGTTATGGCTGGTACCTGACTGAAGAGCCTTTCCGTCATGCATGAGGGCCTCGATTGTGTAAGTAGCCTCAGCGCCGGCAAATTTCTCTTTCTCGGTTTTCTGTCCCTTTACAACAGGGATTGCAAGAACCTGCTCGCAGAAGTCTGCATAGAGGTTAAGCATCTGTACTGTTCTCTCCTCTGCTTCCTCAGCGGTGGCATGGATTGTATGACCTTCCTGCCATAAGAACTCTCTGGAACGAAGGAAAGGACGTGTCTCCTTCTCCCAGCGAACTACTGAGCACCACTGGTTGTAAACCTTGGGAAGATCTCTGTAGGAGTGAACATCATTCTTGTAAAAATCACAGAACAAAGTCTCAGATGTGGGTCGTACGCACATTTTCTCGGAAAGGGGCTGAAGTCCACCCTGAGTTACCCATGCAACTTCGGGGGCAAATCCCTCAACGTGATCTTTCTCTTTCTCAAGAAGGCTCTCGGGAATGAACATGGGAAGATATACATTCTCTACACCTGTCTCTTTAAATCTTGCATCGAGCTGCTTCTGGATAAGCTCCCAGATTGCGTAACCCGCGGGCTTAAATACCATACATCCCTTAACAGATGTATAGTCAACCAGCTCTGCTTTCTTAACAACGTCCGTATACCACTGGGCGAAATCTTCCTCCATGGAAGTAATCGCTTCTACCTGTTTCTTGTTATCTGCCATTTCAAATATCCTATCTGTCTAAATTACTTTGCTGCCTTATCTGACTTCTTTACAAGGAAAAGTGAAAGAAGGAGAGCAACAATATAGAGAACTCCTGTTACATAAAGAACCATCTGATAACCTGTGGGGTTAACCATTACTCCGCCGTGATCTTCAGGAGTACCAAAGTGGTTAACGATGTATGTAGCCATCTGGTTACCTGTAAGTCCTGCAAATGCCCATGCGGAAAGTGTGATTCCGTGGATGGCACTGATTGATCCCATTCCGTAGTGATCGGAAAGGAGTGTGGGAACATTGGAGAAGCCTCCACCGTATCCTGCATTTACCATGAAAATCAAAGCAAGTACAAGGATGATAAGGAATGCATTTCCCTCACCGTTCTTGATAGCGCCTGTAACGATTACAAGTGCTGTGAAAGCGATGGAAATGATGAAGATCATCTTGTAGATTGTGTTACGATCCTTCATGTAGTCAGCCCAAGCTGAGAATCCGAGACGTCCGCCTGCATTGAAGATAGCGGATACTGTGGAAATGATTCCTACACTTGCAGCAAGACCGATACACTTAACAATCATCTTCTCCTGAGAAATGATTGCAAGACCACATGTGATATTAATATAGAACATAAGCCAGATTCCGATGTAGTTGGAAACGGGTCTGGTCTTGATTGTCTCCCAGATTCCGGGCTTCTTCTCTGACTTGTCGGGCTCATGCCAGCCTGCGGGCTTAGCAAGAAGAAGGTGTCCGACAAACATCATGATGAAGTAAACAACTGCAAGAATCCAAAACATCTTATAGATTTCGCCGTTCTGGTTCTCACCGAGAATCTTCTGCATGATAGGAGAAGCAATAGCCTTAGCTCCACCGAAACCTGCTACTGCAAGACCGGTTGCAAGACCTTTCTTATCCTCGAACCAAAGCATAAGTGTCTTAACGGGTGAAAGGTATCCTGTTCCGAGACCAACGCCCATTACGAAACCATAGCTTAAATAAATACCGATAAGTGCGGGAACGCTTCCTGTTCCGGTTTCGGCAAATACCTTGCCGCCGTACCAGATGAAGAATCCGGTTCCGACCATACCGAGTGTGAATGCGATTGTTGCGATAAGAGATGACTTATGAATATCTCTTTCTACTACGTTTCCAAGGAATGCTGCTGACATGCCAAGGAAGAAAATTGCGAATGAGAATGCCCATTCTACTGCTGATTTGGAGAATCCGATGTAATCAGCGATCTCCTGTGAGAAAATGGACCAGCAATAAACTGTTCCGATACTGAAGTGTAAAAGGAGTGCAGGGATAGCTGCCCTGGTCCATCTGTTACTGTACTTACCCATTTGGTAACCTCTCTTTAATCTGATATGTGATTGCGTCTAAATCCAATTCTAAACAATTATAGTCATTATTTGCCTAAAAATCAACTGTTTCGGCATTTTTGCTTTGTAATGCCCATGTTCCCAAACCCATAAGGATAAATATGTATGGAATGTTTACAGGTTGCGCAAAGCTGAAAAAATTGTGGGCCATGTATGAAACCAGTGCCATTCCGCAGGCAAATGACAGCCCATTATTTCCTTTTAAGAGTTCCTTCGCCTTGGAAATCTGTGCTCCCATAAAAGCCACCATACCCAGGAATCCATAGTTTACAAGAACCGTAATCCACTCGTTGTGGGCGTTTGTAAGTCTTGCCTCTCCAAACTTGTCGGTTACAAAACCTGCCACACTGCTTCCGCCTCGATAGACTGCGTAGGCTAAAGAGTCGGGACCCCATCCTACAAGTTTCTGTATAACTCCTCCGTCAAAGTAAGCTTTAATTCCTGCAACCCATGTGTATCCTCTGCTGTTTCCCCACTCGTAGTTCGGCAGGAATGGGCTCTCTTTCGGAATAAATGAAAATGCCTCGGGATTTCCGGTTCTGACCAGGAGTATTAACAGGTAAAAACAGAAAACCGCTCCTATAACGACAATGGAAACAGTTCTCAGAACTTTAAATAATACAGCCGATCCATCCTCTCCAAAAACATAAGCCATTACGGCAATAGCCGCTGCAACCACAAAAAGGATTAAGGGTACAGGTGAGTATAAAAGCAGCGTAATGGTAAATGAGTCATAATCAAGGCTGACGGAAATTGTTTTAAAGAACAGATATGCCAAAGTCATGGGACCTAAGATAATGCAGGCAAGAACCATGCTTCTTACTCTTGATTCCATGTCCTCATCCACAGACTTATAAAATGCCACAAGGATAACCACGGTGTATACAACCAATGCGCTGTCGCTTCCCTGAAGTGCACCGGTAACCGAGCCTATGGCCAAAAGAATTCCAAGAAGAATCTTTTTGATTGTTCCCTCTTCTCTGAAAAACAGTCCCGCCGCAAGGGCAAAGAAAACTGCCCAGAATCCGCAGAACCAGTTAATGTTTCCGAGGGTTGAGATGAATCCTGATTCCGCCCCCTCATAGGGAATGGGGTATATGCCCATTCTGTTAAGGCTTCCCAGTATAAACTCAATTCCCGAAACTATGCAGAATATAACGGTGATAGCTCCTGCTCTTCTCATAAATCTTGAAATAAGAAAATAGGAAAGAACCAAAAAGACAGAGGTAAGGTATCCCTGATACCAGCCTCCCTCTCCGACTATTGCAACTCTCTTGTTGTAGGAGAAAAAGAAAGAAACGTTAATGATTATCAGATATATAATCATAAAAATATCGGAAACAGTTGGCTTGGCAAATCCCGCCGCAAGCCCTCTTTCTTTTATTTTCCCAAGAAAATAAAGAATAAAAAGAGTGATTCCGAAAAGGCAAAAAGCTCCCGAAATGTATATATACAAAACACCCTTATCTGTCCCGGCCTTCATATAGCCGTGACTTAAGAAAAAGGGATATATTGCCGCAAGCATTAATGTAAAGATAAAGCAAAGCGTCTCCTCCGACTGACGCATCAGCTCCAAAAAGCCGGACTTCTTCATTGAATAAGCTCCTTAACGTATTTATTCTCCGGTATATATTCAAACTCCATCCTTTCGCCTGTTAGGGGATGGATGAAAGAAATTCTGTCCGCAAAAAGTGCCACATTTCTGACCCCCATAAGACGGGCCATCTTCTCGGACAATTCATTTCCGTATTTTCTGTCCGCCACTATGGGATTTCCCATGTGGGAAAGCTGGGCTCTTATCTGGTGAAATCTTCCCGTTTCTATTGATATATCTAAAAGAGTCACGATGTTTTCTTCCACCGAAGATGAACCTATGACCTTATAATTCAAAATTACTTTCTTTGCTTCTGGATCTTTCTCGTTGGAGATAATGGCGCTTTTGCCTCCCTTAGGTACAAGCTTTTTTACTGAGAGGTAATCCACAAGTCTTCCGGATTCTTCCTTAACTTTTCCACAAACCAGGGCATGATAGTTCTTATTTAATCCACCATGCGAAAGTCCTTTGCTTAGTGCTGCTGCCGCTTCTTTTGTTTTGGCAAAACAAAGCAGCCCCTCCACCGGCATATCAAGCCTGTGGACAACACCAAGATAGCCTCCGCCCAGGTGCTTCTTAAGCTCGCTCACCAAATCGCTTTTTGCGATATTGGCGTCCTCAACAGCTATTCCGGCTTCCTTCCAAACCACCAAAATGTGTTTGTCTTCAAAAAAAATCCTCATGCCATGATTTTATCACAGCATGAGGATAACTTGCATTTCTTTTGTTAAATTTTGAAGCGATATCCAACGCCCCATATGGTTTCAATATACTGGGGATTGGCGGTATCATATTCAATCTTCTCTCGTATTTTCTTAATATGAACGGTAACTGTGGCAATGTCGCCGTAGGACTCCATTCCCCAAATGGCTCTGAAGATGTCTTCCTTTGAAAATACTCTGTTGGGATTCTCTGCAAGGTATGTCAGAAGTTCAAACTCCTTGCCGGTAAAAGTCTTCTCCTCACCGTCAACAAATACTCTTCTGGCAGCCTTATCTATCTTAAGACCTCTGATTTCGATGGTTTCATTCTGCTTGGCTTCAGCTGAACCAACCAGTCTGCTGTATCTTGCAAGATGGGCTTTAACCCTTGCCACCAGTTCGCTGGGGCTGAAAGGTTTGGTCATGTAATCGTCTGCTCCAAGACCTAAGCCTCTTATCTTATCGATATCATCTTTCTTTGCGGAAACCATAAGAATGGGCACATTCTTTTTCTCTCTTATCTTCTTGCAGACTTCAAATCCATCCACACCGGGAAGCATCAAGTCAAGAATGATAAGGTCATAGTTTGAAGCCAAAGCAGCATCTAAACCTTCATTTCCGGTATTCTTTATGTCTACGGAGAAGTCGCTCATTTCGAGATAGTCTTTCTCCAAATCGGCAATGGCTTCTTCATCCTCAATAATAAGAATCTTACTCATCTATGTCGTCTTCTCCTTTCGTTTCCTTGTATTTACGAAGGACAAAATGGATACAGGTTCCTTCTCCTTCTTTTCCGGTAGCCCATATGTATCCGCCGTGGTCCTCAATAATCTTCTTTACTATGGAAAGACCGATTCCGCTTCCACCCTGTGCAGAGTTCCTGGAAGCATCGGTTCTGTAAAACCTGTCAAAAATGTTGGGTAAATCTTTCTGGGCAATTCCCTTTCCGTTATCTTCAATTTCAACTCGTATTGAATCAACCTCATCAAGGATTCGAATATCAATCTCCCCGTTGGGCTTATCCATGTACTTCACCGAGTTGCTTATGATGTTGTTGACAACTCGCTTCATCTGCTCGGGATCTGCAATTACCTTTGTGTCGGGACTTACAATGTTGGAATAGTTGAGCCTGATATTCTTGGACTCAAGATCTATTCCCACTTCCTCAACACAATCTCCAAAGTAATCGGCAACGTTGATTCTATGAAAATCATAGGGAATGCGATTGCTGTCTATCTTGGAGTAAATGGTGAGCTCATTGATGAGCCTGTCCATGTCGTTGGCCTTGTTGTAGATGGTCTTAATATACTTGTCCATCTTCTCCGGCGTATCTGCGACTCCATCCATGATGCCTTCCACATATCCCTTGACCGCAGTGATAGGTGTCTTCAAATCATGAGAAATATTACTTATGAGTTCTCTGTTTCTAGCCTCATGCGCCATCTTCTCCTCAGTGGATTCCTTTAGCCTGAGACGCATGTCCTCATAGTTTCTGTAAAGTTCACCGATTTCACCCTTACTGTCGGTCTCCAGTCTGTAGTCAAAGTTTCCGTCCTTTATCTTGGTCATGGCTACATTCAACTGATTGATGGGATCAATGATACTCTTGTTAATCCAAATGGTAAGCATCAATGCTGTGAAAACCAAAATAATGAAGATAGCCACACAGGTGTCCGTAACGATTCTCCTGAATGCCTCTTCATCCTGAAGGGAAATGGTAAACAATCCGTCTTCAGTTTTCTCAACCATCTGAAGTGCGACCTCTTTGATAACGATGGGCTTAACCGCCATAACCGTTACCACACTTAAAAGTAGAGGTATAACGACTATCAGAACAAATGTAAGTTTGGAACGAGTTTTTAATTTCATATTTTATCCTCACAAACCAACGAGCCTACGGTAGAAGTACCGTAGGCCGCGCTCACATATTAGAGGAAAGGGGGATTTAGGCGACTGTGTCGTCTACGGTTTTTATTCTATCGAATCGGATTGCAAAATACCATTAAATAAATCGAATAATTCTATAAACTTTTTATAAACTTTATTTATCTTTGTAGATATCAACCAGGTTCAAAATCACCTCAACAGCCCTGTCCATCCGCTCTACTGTGGTGCATTCGAAGTTGCCGTGGAAGTTGAATCCGCCTGTTCCAAGGTTGGGGCAGGGAAGTCCGTCGTAGGAAAGTCTGGCTCCGTCCGTGCCTCCTCTTACAGGAATCTCCTCAGGCTCCATACCTGCTTTCTTAATTGCAATTCTTGCATTTTCGATAAGGTGCATGTGAGGAGTAATCTTCTCAAGCATGTTATAGTAGGAGTCCGTAATCTTTGCGGTAACGGTTCCCTCGCCGTACTTTTCGTTCATCTTATCGGCAAGAGCTTCCACCGTTGCCTTTCTTTTTTCAAAAATACTCTTGTCGTGGTCCCTGATAATATAGGAAAGAGTTGCTTCTCCCACCCTTCCCTTCATCTGAGTCAGATGGTAAAATCCCTGCCTCTTCTCTGTGTGCGCAGGGGTCTCGTTCTCAGGAAGCATTGAATGGAATTCCATTGCAAGATGGGACGCGTTAATCATTACATCTTTGGCGTCACCGGGATGAACACTGAATCCATTGATGGTGATTTCCGCGGATGCTGCATTAAAGTTCTCATATTCCAGACAGTTGGAGTCTCCTCCGTCAACGGTAAAAGCGTAAGCCGCTCCAAATCCCTTAATGTCGAAATTATCGGCGCCTTCACCAATCTCCTCATCCGGAGTAAAGCAAATCTTTATTGTTCCGTGAGGTCTTTTCTCATTTATAAGTCTTTCAACAGTTGTTAAGATTTCTGAGATTCCTGCCTTATCATCGGCTCCAAGAAGAGTGGTTCCGTCCGTTGTTATTACGGTTTCGCCCACAAAGCTCTTAAGGAAAGGAAACTTCTCGGGGGTCATTGCTGCACCTGAGCCGGGAAGAATAATGGAGCTTCCGTCGTATTTTTCATGAAGGATGGGCTTTACGTCCTTTCCCGATGCATCGGGAGAAGTATCCATATGAGCTATGAGTCCCAAAGGCTTTGCGCTTTCATATCCTTTGGTTGCGGGAAGTGTTCCATAAACGTAACATAAATCGTCCACAAAAACATTCTGAAGTCCCAGTTCTTTCATTTCTTCAACAAGTATATTGGCAAGGTCAAATTCTCCCTTGAAGCTTGGATGTGTTCCGCTGGCTTCATCGGAAGTGGTATGAACCTTGGCGTATTTAATAAGTCTTTCGTATGCTTTCATATATTTACTCCTATGTTTATTTTTCTATGACTATTTTATAACCGGGACCCTTAATTATCAACCGAGGGCAACGTTTACAAAACTTCGAAAATATCATAAAATGAAGTAGAGTCACAGAGAGCTTTTGGAGGCGCCCAATGAGCAGAAAATCCCTTGTAAGAACACTGGGAATTACAATTTCATTAACGGTTGCTCTTTCCGGATGTGCTTTTGAGAATCTGGGTAAGACAGAAGTTGTTACCGTGGATCCCGAATCCCATTTTATGGAAATTTTCGATGAAGATACCCTCTCCTATACAGACGGTTCAGGTAATGCACCTTCCGAAGAGGGGGATGAGGATGAAGAGGATTCCGAGAATACCGATGGTACCATAATCGACATTCTGGATTTTGACAACGACTATATGGAGGAAGTCCCTGTGGGGGATACCTGCCTTGTGGATCTGGACTGTGACGGCAACCTTGACACGGTTTACTACAACGCATCACGTTCTTCCATTGCAGAATATGGTACAGCCGTGGATGCATTTACCATTAACGGCGGAGATTACAAATACACCCTGTTTTTAAGCGATCAGGGTATTCATATACAGGATCCCAATCTCATGTCCTACTACATTACGGACATCGACACCAGGGACAGATACAGAGAAATTGCCATCTTGGATTACGGTGCAAACGGAACACCCTACACCTACTTCATCAGATTCACCGGAAGCGGTACATATTGTCTCGGACATGTTCCCTATTTCCCGGGAGATGAATACTTTGTAATCAAGGGCAACGGACAGATTGAATCTGCTTATGACCTTCACATTCTTCAGAACTGGAAAGCTCCCGCCACATGGGTATCCGGTTCCGACCAGCAGATCACTTCCAACTTTAAGATGTATAAGAGTGATATCCTCTATCCGTATGAGGATCAGAATACAGAACCCGTAACGCAGCTTATTGACTTGTACTTGTATGAGTCCAGAAGCACCTCTTCCAAACAGACATCTGTTCCAAAGTCTGATGAGGAAGTAAAGTTCACCCAGACAGATGATTCTCATTGGGTATATATGGAAAAGGGTGAAACCGTTAAGGGCTGGTTCTATATGGAGAACGCCGATACCATTGTAAGTAACGGCAAGAAGTATAACCGCAGGGATGTATTTAAGAACCTGTATTAGGAGGCAATATGGATTTCCTTGTAAATCTATATGATATGGGAGAGAAACCTGTCGATGACAGATTGAAAGAAAACGGAGTTGTCATCTGCAGAGCACTTAGTCCCGATAAAGAGAAAGTCATCGGTTTTATGAAAGAGCATTATGGTGACGGGTGGTACAGCGAATCATCAAATGCCTTCACAAACAATCCAATTTCCGCATATGTAGCTATTAAAGATGGCGAAGTTGTAGGTGTTTCATGTTACGACGCCACAGCGAAAGGATACTTCGGCCCCATCGGTGTCAAGCCCGGATTAAAGGGCATGGGAATAGGCCAGGGTCTATTGTATGCAACCCTAAAAGGAATGAAGGAAGCAGGATACGGATACGCCATTATCGGCTGGATGGACGATGCAGTCAAATTCTATGAAGCCTGCCTTAAGGGCTTTCGCATTCCGGACTCCGACCCGAAGAAAACAATTTACAGCACCCTGACAGCACTTGCAGGAAAGCAATAAAAAAGCGCTTAAAGCGCTTTTTTATTTTCTCTATTTCTCTTCAGAAACCTCATTAATAAGCTTCATGATTGTTGCGGTAGCATTCTGCTGTCCGCTGTTCTTCATGGCATCTATATAACTCTGCTTTGAAAAATACAGCTCATGTATCTTCTCCATAAGATACTTCTCGGACAAATCATCCTCATTAATTACAATACTGAATCCCTGAGATTCAAAGGACGCCGCATTGAGAAGCTGGTCGCCTCTGCTTTGAGAGGTGGGAAGGGGAATGAGAATATTGGGTTTCTTAAGAGCAAGGAGCTCACAGATTGAGTTTGCCCCGGCTCTTGAAATCACCAGATCAGCCATGGCAAAAACATGTTTCAGTTCGCCCTTTAAATACTCAAACTGCTTATATCCTTCCACATTAAGAAGCATATTGTCGACTTTCTCTTTGCCGCATATATGCACAACCTGAAAATCCTTAAGCATAAGGTTAAGAGAGTCTCTTACAGTCTTATTGATTGCGGCTGCTCCCTGACTTCCGCCGATAACCATTACTACCGGCTTGTCATGGGTAAATCCACATAACTTATATCCCTCTTCGGCATTGCCTTTAAGAAGTTCGTCTCTAATAGGAGTTCCTGTAAGGAGAGCATTTCCCTCCTTGACATATTTCATGGTCTCCGGGAAGTTACAGCAAAGCTTCTTGGCAACAGGTAAACAAATCTTGTTGGCAAGACCCGGTGTCATATCGGACTCATGAATTATGCAGGGAATCTTAAGAGATGCCGCTGCTCTTACTACGGGAACAGAAACAAAACCACCCTTGGAAAAAAGCACATCAGGGTTAATCTCTTTGAGAATCTTTTTGGCCTCTGAGAAGCCTTTAAGAACTCTGAAAGGATCGGAAAAGTTCTTGGGATCGAAATATCTTCTGAACTTACCTGTTGCAATTCCATAATAGGGAATGTCAAAATCAGAAATAAGTCTCTTCTCGATTCCATCGTAGGAACCTATATAACTTACCTCATATCCTTCTGCTTTAAGATAAGGCAAAAGAGCTATATTTGCTGTGACATGTCCGGCTGTTCCGCCGCCTGTAAGAACAATTTTCTTCATTAGTTATACGCCTCCAAAGCATGAGCCAGTTGATCGGGACAAGAAGTGTTCTTAAATCCGCATTTTATGCCCTTGAGCTTTGCAATAGCATCGTTTTTGTTCATTCCTTCAACAAGTTTACTGATTCCCTGAAGGTTTCCGTTACATCCGCCTGTGAAAGATACGGACTTGATAATGTCTCCATCCAGTTCCAAATCAATTGCTGTTGAACATGTTCCCTGTGTCTTATACTGCATTATTTATTCCCTTTCTTAAAATCTGTACAGCTATCTATGATTATCTTAAAGTCCTCATCCTTGTATAAAAAGATGAGTAATAAAACAAGTGCGATTTCCGAACAGGTTACATATATATCCGCTACATTAAATACGGGAAAATGAATTACATATACATCGATAAAATCTACGACTCCGCCTGTGAAAAGAGTTTCACCGTTCCATACTCTGTCAATCAGATTTCCGATGGCTCCGGCGGTAATGAATACACACAAAACTCTGATGGGTGTATATCTCTTTTCTTCAGGTAAGCAGATGAAGGTTTTGCCAAGGAAAAAGATAACTATGGGGGTAATTACCGCAAAAAGTATCTGTTTTCCTTCCAAAAGGCTCCACGCCATACCTATATTCTCAATGTATCTGAAACGGAGAATTCCGTCAATCAGCATCTTTGTTCCGCCAAGTTCAAAATTGGCTTTAACAAGATATTTGGAGAGCTGGTCAAAGCACACAAGCAGAATTACCGCTATTACTGCAATGACAGTCCTTTTAAGCGTCAGCTTCTTCATTTGTTACTTCCTTATTCTTATCTTTACCGGTGAAAACCACAAGCTTGCTTATTACATAGTTGGCAATCATAACAAGAACACAGGAAATAAACTTCGCAAGCCAATATCCTGCATCAAATCCCTTGTAGGTCCAATGACCCCAGTCCATGGCATTTACAAAGAGCCACATAATAAACAAATCCAGCAAAAGGGTTGCCACTCTTCCCAGTGTGAACTTGAAAAATTCAGTCCACATGTGGGGATCTTTGCTCTTAAAAACAAAGGCTCTGTTGGTGAAGTAAGCAAATATTACACCTACAACCCATCCCCAGAAGTTTATAAGAGCATTCTGGAAGGGAATGTTGGGGTCCCAGAAAAGCTTAAAGAAGAGGCAGGCAAGGAAATAAACTACAGTTGTGGCAACACCCACAACGAAGTAATTCACAAGCTCCTCATATTTCTTGTACATGGTTTTGCAAAAATCAAAAAGTTTCTTCATAAAAAATCCTTACTTATTTACTACATTTCTGTCTACGCCCTTAAGGAAGGTTCTGATATTCTCCTTAACGTCATCAAGAAGTCTGGTTCTGGTTTCAACGGCACACCATGCGATGTGAGGTGTGATGATAAGCTTGTTGCTGTCCTTAATGCGAGCCAAGGGATTGTCAACCTTCATGGGCTCACCCTCAAGAACATCAAGACCTGCTGCCAGAATCTCTCCGTTATCAAGTGCGTCTGCCAAAGCGGCCTGATCGATAACCGCTCCTCTGGCAACGTTAACAAGTATAGCAGAGTTTTTCATCTTTTTAAACGCATCTGCGTTGATGATATGTCTGGTCAAATCACTTAAGGGACAGTGAAGGGATAAAATATCGCTTTCCTTTAAAAGAGTATCGAAGTCAACTCTCTCGTACTCGGTTACTGTACTCTTGCCTGTAGGTGAATAGAAGATTACACGGCATCCGAATGCTGTGGCAATGGATGCAACTCTTTTACCTATATTGCCCATTCCGACGATACCCCAGGTCTGGCCCTCAAGTTCGCGGAAAGTATTGTCAAAGTATGAGAATTTATCCTGAGCAGAATATGCGCCGGACTTAACAAAGTTATCATAATAGGGCATATGATGAGCAAGGGTTAACGCCAAAGCAAATGTGTGCTGTGCAACCATTGTTGTGGAATAACCCTTAACGTTTCTTACCTGAATACCTCTGCTCTTGCAGTACTCAAGGTCAATATTGTCAAAGCCTGTAGCTGTCTCGCAAATAAGCTTAAGATTTGCTGCGTCCTTAAGAGTCTCTGCATTCAAGGGAACCTTGTTGGCAATGATTATGTCTGCCTCAGCGGCTCTTTCCTTAGTATCTTCTGGTGAAGTGGTGTTTGGATAAACAATCATCTCTCCAAATTCGGTAAAATCAAAGTCAATATCCATTCCCACACAGCTTCTTTCAAGCGCAACTATCTTCATATCAGGCCCTCCTAGGTCGGTGTATAAATCTTTCAATAGTGTAGCATTGAAAAACGCTAATTTCAAGAATAAGCAAAATAAAAGGAACCCGAAGGTTCCCTTTATTTAGGACAGATTTATTTAATCGCTTCTCTCCATGTTGCAGGTTTGAACTGATCCTTGAGAGGAAGAAGTCTTGCATCCACATCAACCCCAAGTACTGAGTTGAAGTTGTTTGTTGCCTGCATCTGAGCGCCGAAGCCAACAATTACAATTATCTGCTCATCGGTATAGAACTTTCTGAGACCATCCAGAAGCTCATCTGACACCTTGGTGGGATCCTTTACAATCTGCTGACCAAGCTGCTGAAGTAAAGCCTCGTTTTCGGTTGTCTCAAAGTTGTTGGGGTCAAGGCCAAGCTCCTTAAGGTCACTGATAAAGAACAATGAGCATAACTGGCATCCGTTGGTTGTTGAAACTGAGTGAGCATAAATTGTTGCTGCACGAAGTCCAACTACGTCCACAAGGCTTCCCCATGAATCATACCAGCCCATAAATGCCTTATATGTTCCATAATCCTGAAGCATTACAAGCTTCATGTTTGTGATTTTGCCTTTTGCGTTAAGCTCGTCATAAGCCTTCTTTGCTTCGCCTGTTAACTCATCAGGTTGTTTTAAATGTACTCTTGCCATCTCTTTTTCTCCTCCGTACCGTTTATAATGCAAGTTTTAGAATTTCTGTAAATGCTTTGGCATCAAGGGGCTCGTAGTGTCCCACTGTGCCGTTTCTTGTGGCTCTCCCCGCCATTGTTTCAAAGTCCTTGTCATCTATGCCAAGCTCTGTAAGTGTGGTCTTAAGACCAAGCTTCTTAAAGAACTCGGTTAACTTCTCGGAAAGTATATAGGCTCTTTCTTTCTCTGAATAATCATAAGAATCTGCTCCAAACACTCTGCTTGAAAGAAGTGCAAGTCTCCAGGGTTTAACTTCGGCCATATACTTGGTCCAGGCGATTGTGACAACTGCCATTCCTTCGCCGTGTGTGATGTTATACTGTGCTGACAGTTCATGTTCTATTCTGTGTGATCCCCAATCAGCTCGTCTTCCTGCGTCAAGGAAGTTGTTGTGAGCTACGCTTGCAAGCCATTGAATTTCACCTCTTGCGTTTACATCTTTAGGGTTCTTTATAAGTCTGTCTGCGTTTACAAGAAGGGCTCTTATAGCTCCTTCAATCAGGTAATCCGTTGTGTCTGAGTACTTCTCATCTGAGAAATATCTCTCAAGTAAGTGGGATAATACATCTGCGATTCCCACGAAAGTCTGATATGCGGGAAGACCCACTGTAAACTTGGGATTCATGATTGCAAACTTAGGGATAATTCTGTCGTCCTCAAAACCAAGCTTCCATTCTCCGCTTGAAAGAATTGCACAGTTTGAAGTTTCGGATCCGCTGGAGGCTGTTGTTGCAATAACGCCTACAGGAAGAACTTCCTTAGGTGACACACCTTTTTCGAAGAAATCCCAGACATCACCATCGTATGGAATACCGAGAGCCACCGCCTTGGCGGTGTCGATGGAGCTTCCTCCACCGACTGCCAAAACAAAGTCTGTTTTGTTTTCTTTACCCTGTTTTACCAGGTCTCTTACAAGATCGATGCTGGGGTTCGGAACTACGTTCCCGTTTTCTATGAAGGAGATACCAAGTGTTTTTACCGCATCTTCTATTACATTGTATATTCCGAGGGTCTTTATGAAATCTCCGCTGTAAACCAGAAGAAGGGATTTGACTTCATATGCCTTAAGGAGGTCTTTAATTTTCTTTTCACTGTTTTCTCCGAACACAATTTTCGCCGGATTGTAGTACTCGAATCCAATCATTTCTCTTCTCCTTAGTTAAGCGGAACTACTGCTCCGTCATATTTTCCTTCAATGAATGCCTTGATTTCAGGTCCCTGAAGAACCTCAACAAGTGTCTTGAGTGCTGCGTCATCAGCCTTATCGGGAGATGTTGCAACGATGTTTCCATAAGTCTTGGCTGCAAGTCCGTCGTTTGCTTCAACTGCCAGAGCCTGGCTTACATGTAATCCACCTTCGATTGCGTAGTTACCGTTGATAACTGCAACTTCTACATCGGGAAGTGCTGCCACAAGCTGCTCGGGAGCAAGTTCCTTAAACTGAATATTCTTGGGATTCTCAACAATATCTTCAACTGTTGCATTGATTCCGGCATCATCCTTTAATGTAAGGAGACCTTCCTGTGCAAGGAGAAGAAGTGCTCTTGCTTCGTTTGTTACGTTGTTGGGAACTGCTACAAGTGCGCCGTCAGGAAGTGCTGAGAGGTCTGTGGTTTTTCCTGCATAGATTCCGAAGGGCTCGTAGTGAACAGCACCGATGGAAACGAGATCTGAACCGTTTTCCTTGTTGAACTGCTCAAGGTAAGGAACGTGCTGGAAGTAGTTGGCATCAAGGCTTCCCTCGATTACGCCGGTGTTGGGTGTGATTGAATCTTCAAGCTGTACGATTTCAAGTGTGATTCCCTTTGCCTCAAGTAAAGGCTTAGCTTCCTGCAAAATCTCTGAGTGAGGTGTGATGTTGGCACCAACTTTGATGGTTACGCTTTCGGTTGCTTCTTCAGCGGGAGCTTCCTCTGTTGCTGCTGCTGTTGCTGTTTCAGTTTCTGCAATGTTCTTGTTATCCTCTGCTTTGGTCTGTGCACTTCCGCATCCTGCAAATGCCGCTACAAGTGCACCTGTTAATAAGATTGATAAAATTCTTTTTTTCATAATGTTTTTTCTCCTCTTTCTACGTTTATAACTTTTATATTTTTCTTTTTTTCTTGGCGATTAATTCGCCGGCTTCCTGAATCAGCATTACCATGATTACAAGAAGTGTAACTGTGGTCCACAGAACCTCTTTCTGGTATCTGTAGTATCCGTACTGGAGTGCTATGGCCCCAAGGCCGCCGCCTCCGATTACTCCCGCCATTGCGGAGTATCCCAACACAGTTGCCACATTGATAGCTCCGCCCAACAACAGTGATGGGGTCGCTTCAGGAAGAATGAAATGTAATATTGTGTATAAGGGGGATGCTCCCATGGCGGTTGCTGCCTCAATTATTCCCGGTGACACTTCGCAGAGAGATGACTCTACCATTCGTGCCACAATCGGAATTGTCCCGACAGTCAAAGGGACAATGGATGCGACTGTTCCTATGGAAGAACCCGTCACAAGCCTTGTAAACGGAATCAACAAAACCAGAAGAATCAGGAAAGGAAGCGATCTTAAAATGTTTACTATCGTTCCAAGAACCAGGTTAACCGGTTTGTTTTCCAGAAGCCTTCCCTTTGAAGTGGCGTATAGGACGACACCCAGTGGGAGACCTAAAATATAAGATATCAGGGCCGAGAAAAATGTCATTTCTATGGTTTCGAGAATACCCATTTTAATGGCGTCAACTATATATTCGCTCATTCTCTCGTCACCTCCGATACACTTAATCCACCTTCTTTAAAGAAGTCGATTATTATTTTTTGATCCTCTCCCGATTCAGGAAGTTCCAGGACCATCTGTCCGTATCCTATTCCGCCGACGCTTTTGGTATTGGCGCTTAGAATATTGACTTTCTTTCCGGTTTTTTCAACCAGACTTGCTATAAATGGTTCGCTTGCTGCCAGGCCGTCAAAGACTATTCTTATGAGTCTTGATTCCGGTTTGGAAGGGTCGTAAGGGTTACTGGGGAATACCAGCTTCCTTGCGGCTTTGGATTTGGGATTTCTGAATACCTCTTTCACCTCTCCCACTTCCTCAAGTCTTCCGTCATCGATAATCGCTACTCTGTCACAAATCTTTTCGACCACTGCCATTTCGTGTGTAATGATTACTATGGTAAGCTTCCTGTCCTTGTTTATCTCTTTTAAAAGATCAAGAATCTCAGCAGTAATCTTAGGATCAAGGGCACTTGTTGCTTCGTCACAAAGAAGAACTTTAGGGTCAGACGCCAGTGCTCTTGCTATGGCAACCCTTTGTCTTTGTCCTCCGGATAATCTTGCGGGAAAAGCATTTTTCTTCTCCTCAAGTCCCACTACTTTAAGCATCTCCAAGGCAATTTTATTTCGCTCTTTTCGTGGAACCTTCGCAATTCGAAGGGGTTGCATAACGTTGTCAATGACGCTCCTCTGATTAACAAGATTGAAGCTTTGGAAAATCATCGAAATGGAGTGTCTTACATTTCTTAGCTCTGAGGGTTTAAGGTCTGCCAGGTCTCTGTCGTAGAACTTAACGCTTCCTTCATTTACTTTCTCAAGTCTGTTTAAGGTTCTTACGAGAGTAGATTTACCGGCTCCGCTCATTCCGATTATTCCGAATATCTCTCCCTCTTTAACTGAGAGGTTGACATCCTTTAAGGCTTCAAATTCCTTGCCTTCATTCACATATGTTTTGGATACATGCTCAAGTTCAAATACGTTACTCATCAAACAGTCCCTTGCTTATATAGCGGTCGCCTCTGTCGGGGAAAAGTGTTACTATGTTTCCTTTCTCAATTCGCTCTGCAAGCTTAAGCGATGCGGCCAATGCGGCTCCGGATGAGGATCCTGCGATTATGCCTTCCTTTTTAGCCAAGAGCTTTACGGTTTCGAATGCTTCCTTATCGGATATCTTTATTACCGTATCTACCAGGTTAATATCCATGGTGTCCGCTATAAAGTCATTTCCTATTCCTTCAATGTCGTAATCCTTGTGTTCACCTCCGCCTATTATTGAGCCTATGGGATCTGCCAGAACTCCCTGTATTTCAGGCTTCTTCTCTTTCAGGTATTTCACCACTCCGGAGAATGTTCCGCCGCTTCCGGCTCCTGCTACGAAGTAATCAATTTCTCCGTCAAGCTGGGTGTAGATTTCAGGGCCCGTTGTCTCGTAGTGGGCTCTGGGGTTTGCGGGGTTGTTGAATTGCTTAAGGGATATTGCTCCGGGAATTCCTGCTATAATCTCGTCCGCCTTTCTGTCGGCACCAAGCATTCCTTCCTCTCTGGGAGTGTGAACTATTTCCGCTCCGAGTGCTGCCATCAGTTTCTGCTTCTCCACCGAAAACTTCTCGGGTACGGTAAAAATAATTCTGTATCCTTTATTAAGTGCTGCCAGCGCAATTCCTATTCCTGTGTTTCCCGCTGTTGCATCAACGATTGTTCCGCCCGGTTTTAAAATTCCTCTTTCCTCAGCGTCTTTTATCATGTAAGCTCCAACTCTGTCCTTCACACTTCCTGCCGGATTCATGAGTTCGAGTTTTGCGTATAAGTTAACTCCTTTCCTTACACCAAGGTTATTAAGCTTTATCACCGGGGTGTTTCCGATCATATCGTGGATGTCCATATATACATCCATTATCATCACTCTCCTTTCCCGACTCGTTTGCTACTTTTTGGAGGACTTTATGGCTTTTTCCAAATCCTCTATTAAGTCGTCTACATTCTCAATGCCTACCGAAAGTCTTATAAGTTCATCTACTATTCCGACTTTCTCTCTTATGTCCTTGGGGATTGCTGCATGTGTCATGGTTGCGGGATGGCATACCAAAGACTCCACACCTCCAAGGCTCTCGGCCAATGTAATCAATTTGATGTTTTTGAAGAATGCTTTGTAGTCATATTCTTCTTTAAGAACGAAGGATATCATTGCTCCGGGACCTTTGGCCTGCTTCTTCTGGGTTTCGTATCCGGGGTCGCTTTCAAGACCGGGGTAGTAAACCTTGCTGACATATCCGCTGTCCTTAAGCCAGTTGGCTATCTTTATGGCGTTTTCCTGATGTCTGTCCATTCTTACTCCAAGAGTTTTGATTCCTCTTATCATAAGGAAGCTGTCCCAGGGAGCGAGGATTCCGCCTATTGCATTCTGAAGGTAGTAAAGCCTGTCTGCGATTTCCTTTTCTTTTACAACAACCAGCCCGGATACTACATCACTGTGTCCGCCAAGGTACTTGGTTCCGCTATGGATTACAATGTCGGCTCCGAGCTTTAGAGGCTGCTGTAAGTAGGGGGTTAAGAAGGTATTATCTACAATCAGAAGTTTGTTATGCTTTTTAGCTATCTTTGATACCTCTTCAATGTCTGTGACACTGAGTAAAGGATTTGCCGGGGTTTCGATGTAAATGGCTTTTACCGAATCATCGATTGCCGCCTCGACGTTTGAAGGCTTTGTGGTATCAACTATTTCATATAGAATTCCGAGTGGCTCAAATACATTTTGAAGTACTCTGAATGTACCTCCGTAAATGTTGTCTGAAACAACCAGCTTGTCACCCGCTTTAAAAAGTGAAAGAACTGTGTGGATCGCTGCCAGGCCTGATGCAAATGCAAGTCCATATTTTCCGCCCTCCAAATCTGCTATTAGTTTTTCAAGAGCATCTCTTGTGGGATTTCCTGTTCTGGAATACTCCCATCCGGAGTTAACTCCAAGTTCCTGTTGTTTGTAAGTTGATGTTTGATATACCGGAATGTTTACCGCTCCGGTTTCCTTGTCCATGTCCTTTCCACCATGTATAAGTAGTGATTCGATTGCGTAACTCATTTTCTAATTTCTCTCTTTCTTTGTTTGGTAATTCGTAATTAATGCGCAAAAAAAGCCCGGGACCTTAAACTCAGGTACCGGGCATGTGACTTCAATGTCTCGTAATGGCTTTATTTCTTCAGGTGTGTCGTTGACACGAACAAACACCAGCCATTTCAAATGCCCGGGAGTTTAACATGTAACAACACATACACATATTTAATTTGCTGTTTCTTAAGTTAAACATTTTCGTGTCTCTCCTTTGAAGATTTTTGTAACTTGGTTGTTACTTTAACACCATTCGCCTACTATGTCAATAGGTTTATTTAAAATTTTTTATATTTTTATTTTTTACATGCTATAATTAGCCTATATTGAAGATTTTGGGAGGGTTTGTATGGATATAAACAAGTATTTGGAAACTGTTCATTTACTGGGATTACAGAAGGATGTAACCAGACATTGTTACACTCCTCAGGGAAGACATGAAAGTGTTTCGGAACACACATGGCGAATGACCATGATGGCTTACTTCCTTCAGGATGAATTCCCGGAAGTGGATTTGCTTAAGCTTATAAAGATGTGTTTAATTCACGACATAGGAGAAATATTTACAGGTGATATTCCTTCCTTTGAGAAGACGAATAAGGATGAGTCCACAGAGGAGGAACTCCTTGATGACTGGGTTAAATCCCTTCCTGCTCCTTACTGTGATGAGCTTTCTTCCTTATATGAAGAAATGCATGCTCTGGAAACCACAGAAGCACGCATTTATAAAGCACTTGATAATCTGGAAGCCGTTATTTCCCATAACGAATCAGATCTTTCCACATGGATTGGTAAGGAGTATACCTTAAATCTTACCTATGGTGATGACAAGGTTGCATTCTCCGATTACCTTACCGCTTTCAGAGCTTTGGTAAGAAGAGAAACCGAAAAGAAAATCAAAGGTGAATAATATTACTTATAGTATACCTTGTCGAGGAAGGCTTTCAGGCCTTCCTCGATGTCGTTATAGGTAATGTCAAAGACTCCCGTGTACCAGGGATCTGCTATGTCTCTCGGATTGTCAGAAAAATCCAAAAGTCTCATTATCTTTCCTTCGGGGTCGGCCCCGATAATTCTTATGGTATTTCTTATGTTCACACTCTCGGCGCAAAGGATGTAATCATATTTTCCATAATCAGCTTTGGTTACCTGAACTGCTCTCTTGCCGCTGAAATCTGTATACGGTGTGCTGCCTATTCCATGCCTCTTTAACTCCGACTTGGCCGGAGGATAAATCGGGTTTCCCACCCCTCCCCAGATTTCCTCTGTGGATGTGGCCGCTGATGCAATGTAGAAATCATCTTCTATTCCCATCTTCTCAACCATATCCTTCATCATGTACTCCGCCATGGGGGAACGACAAATGTTGCCGTGGCAGATGAATAATACTTTTATCGGCATTTCTTACCTCCAAAGCCGCATCAATATGCTTCAGTTTGCGCCAGTTTGCCAGGCTGCTGAAGCTTCAGTCATTTTACAGAAAATCGGGCTAATAGGAAGATTAACTTCCAATTTTCCTTACTATAGCTCACTTCTTTTTCTTCGGCGCAGGTAGCTCTTCATACATTGCCTCTAACAGATTGCGAAGAAACTCTTTGTTCTCAACATTATCGACAAGGAGCATCTCCTTCGCTCCCTCGTATGGAAGTTCCAGACCAGCTTCCGGCATCATGGCTTTAGCCGTTTTCGTAGGTTTGACAAGGAAACGGTCATCATAAATGCCGCCGAAGACTTTCCCGCGATAATATAGAACATACTCTCCCATCATCGCCCGATGCGATATTTCATCCAGCTCCGAAAGCTGTTCTAATATGAAATCCAAATAATCCTTGCTCGATGCCATTATTATTCCTCCGGATCCTTCCAGAATCCACCCTTATGAAAATTCTCATTTCCAAGTGGCTCTGCTGTTAATCGAAACATAACACAACCATCCGGGCAAACTATCGTCTTGCTATATTTACCGTCGCCACCCAGATTTTCAAGATCCCCGCCGCTCCGTATTGCTTCCATCAACGGATAAAGCATCATCATTGTCTTAGAACATATACCGTATCCATCTTGATTCACAGGACAGCCATATGTGCAGGTATACTTATCGCCGATCTCTTCTCCGTTTCTGCAATATCGCTCAGTATGATCCCCTCGAAGGAATCCCACAACCTCTACGGTAAATTCATACTCTTCGTCAAACCATTTCTTCATAATCCGGCCTCCGTCACACTATCCAAACAGCATATCTGCAGCCTTTTCCAGTTCTCTTCTCTCCTGAGAATCATCATAACCGCTTTCCTTGTCATCAATCCCCTTTACCGGATCAATCAAAAACAGGCCGTCACGGTTGCAGTAGAAGAATATTCTTCTGACTCCCCTGATCTTAAACCGTGCTTCAGCGCTCCCTTCCGGATAGAGCTTCACCATCTGCATATCATCGGATGAAGCCGCCGCCACAAACGAAATATAATGCTCTTTTGTCATGCTGTGATCGATACGCACATAATATTCATCTTCAACACGCTCGATAAAGACCATGTGACGCTCATCTGTTGGTTCCGCCTCTAAAGGCATGAGCTGGATACCGTGACAATGGATTGCCGCCTCCCCCATACTGTGTATCACATTACCGCAGATTGGACAAACATAGAACTTCGACCGCAGCATATTTGCGGATACATTCGCATTGTGAATGGTATTACCCGATATTAACTCTGTAACTGAAATCTTAAATGCCTTCGCTATAGGCTCCAGCAGAGTAATATCCGGCAATCCTCTCAGGTTTTCCCATTTTGAGATACTTTTGTCAGTTACTCCCAGCCTTTCTGCCAGCTGAAGCTGTGTCATCTTGTTCTTTTCTCGCAATTCCTTAATAACTGCACCTGTAACATATTGGTTCATTTTCGTTCTTACCTCCATGCACAGATTGTAAATCAGTTTTTCTAATGATGGTACCTACGGAGAGTAGAGTCATCTCAATCCATGTATTCTCCCGTTAATCAGATAGACAATAAATCAGTATTGCCTGCTGTATTTTTAATAAGCTCTGTTTGAACTCATATCCCACAAAGTAATCAGAATCAATTACATCTTTTGTTACTTCTTCGCCTCGATAAAATGGGGGACACGGATTCAGGATTGCACCTTTATTAGCTAATCCCATCAATTCTTTAGAAATCTGATAATCCTTGAAATCATTTATCATATCTGAAGAGGTTGAATCTGTGCATATAACATCTTTTCCAACAATTGCATCCTTCAAGTTATCATTATAGGTGACTCCCGGAATCTGGTGCTTAGCAGGGCTGCTCTGAGACAGCGAAAAACCAAATGCGTCTGCAGCCTCTTTCCAAGCCCTACCTATATTTCCATCTGAACCAACAAACAAATACTTATCCCGCAGATAATCCGCTCTGATTTTGGAAAGCGAATAGAGGTCAGACATCATTTCACAAGGGTGGTTATCATCAGTCAGCGCATTTATAACCGGAACTGCCATAGCTTTTGACATTTTATCAAGCATGGTAATATCCGGATATCGCACTATAACTGCATCTGCCCAATTCTGCAGATATCCGCATACATCCCTGATATCTTCTTTTTTATCCAGCGTTGAGGGATCAAATAATATGGATTGCCCGCCAAGAAGATAAATTCCCTTTTCAAAAGACACTCTGGTTCTTATGCTAGATACCGGGAAGAACATAACGACAGTCTTTCCCTTCAAAAAGCCACCATACTGCTCTATAGAATCAGCAATTCTGAATACCTCCAATAATTCACTTTTCTTGAAATCGGTAAGTCTTATAAAAGATTTCATTTCCTGTCCTTAGAAATTTATGCACGTGGTTTTCGTCATTTTTCTCCGTTTTTTCTGTTTTCCTCTATAGCGATTTCATTCATCACATTGTCCTGATGGGATTCTATGGCTAATAAAATCAGTAAAACAGCAAAAATAATTCCCGATATCGCCCATACAGCAAAAGCTACCATTCTAAACTGAAAAACGTACAGCAGTAAGCCTATAAGAATCAGGATGCCCATCCATTTAAGCATCCTTGTCCCCGGCTCCAGCATATTCAATTTGTGTTTATATCTTTTTTCTTCACTCATTTTTTTCAAACACCAATAACTGGCCCCGTTCGAGACTGTCAAGGGTTACCCCACCCTTTTGTTGATAATATGGGCTGTACACCTTCTCAAAATGAATTCCCTGTAAATCCTTTTCGATATATGTGAAACCGCTATCGCTGATTTCATCTATTAATCTCTGATATGAATACTTGCTCTTTTTCTTGTTCTTATCTCTGAAATTCGAAAGATGAAAAGGTAAGACCGCGAGGATGCCCCCTTCTCTTAAAGTCCTGTTTGCTTCTTCCAGCATCACAAAACGGTGAAGGCCCCCATACATCTTTTCTTCTCCATGGAACATATCTGCATAGATAACAAGATCAAAAGTGTTGTTGTCAAAATCATGGTGATAGTCTTCTCTGCCTTCAACCGTAGTAATGCAGTTAATCTTTTGATTCTTAGCTTTTTCGTTAATAAAATTAAGGAACTGTTTATTTATGTCTACTGCGTATATTAAGCACTCCTGATTAAAAGCATATGCCGCAGCAAAAGAATAATTACCGGCGCCACAACCATAATCAAGAATTACCGGATTGGATACATTAAGCACCGTCGAAAATATATTAGCGCCTTCTGTTTTTTCCCACCTGCTCACATCTTCGAAAATATCATTGGCCATATATTAACCTCTTCCTCGTTGCTTAGAGTAATAAATGAAATCATTATCCCGTCTCACTTCCGTATATCCCATTTTTGAATAAAATGAATTCGTTCTTTCATTCCAAATAGGGGTATCCAGAATGTACTCCTGAACTCCCGAAAACATTGTTTCGATTTCGTTCATCATAAAGGATCCGAAGCCTCTGCGAAAATACTCCGGTGCAACAAAGATTCTTCCGATATTCAAAATATTCTCGCTCAAAAACAGGATTGCACCTCCGACAATCAACCCATCATCCGTCAATTTATACAGATGCCCCTGTCTTGCCATTTTCGTATGAAATTGCACTGACATATATCCCGGAGGTCCTCCCGGTGATGTCGCTCCAACCAAAATATCGCTATCAAACGCACGCTTTGATATTCCATTCAACGTTAACGCGTCAGCAGTACCAGCCTTTAATAATTGTAAATTCATAAAGGCCCCCTACTTACACGCTATATATACATCCATACTCTCACAACCTGTTTCAAAACACGGTATTACTCCATCATACACTTGTTCCAAGCCATTGGTTCTCATGAAATCACTCAGTGTATGATAGGCTCCGGGTATAGTAACAAATGGATTATCAAATGGTCTGTCTATATGGATTGCCACATATTTATGAGCAGATTGTTCCCTGATGTCAACTCCATCGATTTTCTTGCCGTCAGGCAAAATCAATGCAGCTGTATACCCATGCATATTAAAGACGTTAGTCTGCTCTTGTGACAAATTTGGAAAATCCCATCCGATTATTCTCGGATTATCGATGCCATTCTTTTTTGCAATTCTGCGCAAGTGACCAATTGCATCACTTTCCGGTTCTGTACTGATTACTGTATGCTCAATATAACGAAATCCGGCAACCTCTTCCACACGCAGATTTGAGTACGCATCACTGCGTTTGTCCATTTCCTCTCTGAAAAGATTATCCAAAGAGCAGTTAAATATTTTACAGATTTCAAGCGCCTTATCCATTTCCGGGTTGGCCGTATCCATTTCCCATTTTGAGATTGTTTGACGACTTACATTGAGTTTTTCAGCCAGCGCCTCCTGCGTCATATTCCTGCTAAGTTGGCGTAAATACTGAAGATTCTTACCAAAGCTCATATTGTTTCTCCTTTTCATCTATATATGCCGTTTTTATGTGTTGGCCTCGCGTTGCAAATATAGATTACTTTCAAAAGGTGAATTACTCCACCAACCCACAAGTGCTTTATCTGAGAAATGCGCAACCTGAAGGTGCGCATTTCCTCTAATATCCTTTTCTTAATTCATTTTTTATTTTTCTCCGTTGCTCGTCATCAAAAAGAACTGTTCCACATGCTCCCTAATTGCTTTCTCACATTCCTTGGCCCTGTCAGGCTCTCTGTCCCAGATTCCCATATACATGATAACCGTGCCGCAGAACATGGCAGCAAGCACCTTCGGATCTCCTTTTTTTATCGCACCAACTTTGATTAGCTGTTTAAAGATTCTTTCATCATATCCCATCATAGAGTCTATATAACGTCTCGTATACATCGCACCCAGCTCCGCGCTCTGGAATTGTGATATGGTAAACATGCGACGTACCCGCCTTGAATATTCGTCACTCATGAAGAATCGGACGAATGTTAAAACGCTTTCACTCAGTCCTTCCGCAGAAATTTTGCCGTAATATTCCACATCTTCGGCATTTATCTCTGCTTCATCATGCTCAGGAAAATGAACCGTAAGTTTCTCAAAGAAGTCTTTATAATTTTCTTCTGACTGCGCTATGATTTCGTCAAAAATCTGCTGTTTGCTTTCAAAGTGTTTATAAAGCGCGGCTTTAGATATCCCCAACGGATGGGCAATATCACTCATAGATGTCCCGTCGTAGCCCTTTTGCGAAAACTGTTTAAGTGCCTCTTCAAGAATCAGTTCTTTTGTGTTCATTTATTCTTCTCCACAAACTCATCAAGTGCATGATTAATATCTTCGTCGTTACCCGTCATCAAATGCCCACCACCGGAAAAGAAAACAGATGTACAACCGGGGATCTCTTTACTCCAATACTTCGCTTTCACCGGATTTGCCAGCTTATCATCCTCAGAATGGATTATGAGAACAGGTACTTTAATATTTCTTAAATCATAATTCTCATAGTTATTGGTGTGATCCTTATTCACCACATCTCCATCAAATACGATGCCGGCTCTGCGCTCTTTCATGGGCATAATCTGCTTTATTACACTGCTTTCCATTCCCATAATCGGTTTGAATAGGGGGCTGATTAACCACATGACAAAGTCGTTACATGCTGCCTCCGGAGGCCCCGTCATTCCCGAAGCAGGTTCTGTTGGTTTCTCCAATGCCGGATATCCCGAACAGTATAGCACCAGACCTTTACATCTATCAGGATACATCAATGCAAACCTCTGGGCAACTGTCCCTCCCGCGCTGGTGGCTACAGCAAAGGTTTCCTCAATACCAAGTGTGTCCAGCAATTCAACAAATGCTTCCACCTGCATATCTACTGTGGCGTTCTCCGGCATATCCGTTCCGGGATATCCGAATCTCGATGGCGCAATAACTCTGTAATCATCTGTACGTCCGCTTAATACGTCAAAGCCCTGGTCATACCCTCCTGTAATTCCGTGAAAGACAAGAAACGGCTCTCCTTCGCCCTCGTCGATATAGCTGATTTTACCATAAGAACCGTTTGTGCTTTTTGCTTTAGCCTCATAGCCTGAAAATCTGTCCAGAGCTGCTTTCCTGACCACAAAAAAATCTATAGCAAGAGCCAAAACGATAATACCTAATATACATAGAGCTATCATAGTAATCTTCCTTCTATTTTTTCTCATCTAAATACCTCATTCCTAAAAGTCTTTCCTGACACTTCAAAAAGCAAAAGTGACCGATTGGTAACTTTATTATAGTTACCGTTCGGTCACTTGTCAATGATTTTCATTATCAAACAGTTTTATAAATGTTTTTTTAATCCATTTTTACGGATTTCGTCCAGTTCATCCGCTTTGAGGCATCCGCTTTGATACAGTCTCAGATACTCCTTGGATACGTCCGAATCAAATATCAGTACATCATCGGAATTGATGGTTACATCAACGCCACTTCTATACAATTCGGCAATTGGATGATTCTTTAATTCTTTTACTCTGCCAAGCAGATAATTGCTGGATGGTGTGATGTTTAGCCTTATATTATTATCTGCCAGAAAGCGAACAACGGAAGGATCATTTACAGCTGCTATCCCGTGCTGAACTTCGTCAAGTTCAAGACACTCCACAGCCCGACGCACATCATCCGCCGTTCCCCATTCTCCAACATGTGCTTTCAGCCTAAGCCCTTCAGCTTTAGCCCTCTGATAAATGGGAATAAAGTTTTCTATTGGCTGCGCCAGCTCATCCCCATACAAATCAATGGAATAAAACGCTTTGCATCCCCAGAAATGAGAAAGGCAATCTTCCAGATAAGCCACATCGCAGTGTCTTGACATACCTATTTGAAGCCTGAGCTCTATCTCAGGCGCAATCTCCCTGTGAGCCGCTTCAAAGGCATCAACAAGTTCATCAATATTATTATTGAAAAAAGCTCCAAGTCCCCAAACGTCCTCACCTATTTCAAGAACCGTAACGCCATCTTCTTTTGCCTGTTCAAATGTGGCTCTTATCAGCGTTCTCCGACCTTCAGGTGTGTCAAAGAAATCCCCTATGTTTGCGGCATTCCAGGCATGCATCTCATCCATGGAATTAAGGGGCTTGGTTATGGGCCGAATATCTCTCCCGGAATTCTCCAGCAAATATCTTCGGCTTCCTCCCAGCACAAAATGATTGTGCAAATCAGCTTTGGGGCATTTGCGGATCGATTCAAGATCCCCATTCCCCAATGCATCTGTGAAATTCATATAAAACCCTCCTTTTAATACTCCACCTTTATATTATCGATTCCATATATTTCCTTGAATCGTTTCTCATCTTCAGGATTCTTAATAAGCATTACTTCTATAAAATGCCCATCCGTCTTATTCTTGAATCCCGCAACTTTTTCTCCTGTACAGATAGAGCTTTTTATGACTGCATATTGAGTTTCCGGATCAAACTTAATCTCTTCTTCAGACTTCTTCTTTTTAAAATGAATCAATCCCATAAGTCTCCTCCCTTACGCATTCCTGTCAGCCCATTCCAATATGATATCCTTATCATATTTGTTCAAATTATCGGGTAGCTCAGACCTTTTGAAGAAGCAGTGCTCCATAACTTCTTCCGGATCATTTACTATTTTACCCTTATATTCCTTCGTTATAAAAACTATTCCGGGTCCAAAGCAAATATCTCCATTAGGATACTCTATAATACGATCCCTGCCGGAATACAGCTGAAATACCTCCAGCTTACCCAATGACAAGCCGGATTCTTCCATGACCTCTCGTCTGACTGCCTCCTCAAAGGTTTCTCCCATTTCCATAGCTCCACCTATGATTGCCCAGCATCCGTTATCCGCCCTCTTTTGCAGCAGAATCTCACCCTCGCTGTTCTCAATAATCACACCACACGCGCAGGTCATTATTGGTGCGTGCCCAACGAGCTTTCGCATTTCTTTTATATATCCATTTTTCTTATATAATTCTATATATTCGTCGATTGTCATAATATGGCCCCTCATATCCTGATTCCCTATTTTATTTAATCAATAGAGCATCGTACAATTTCATGCCCATTTTTCTTTCAAAATATTCTTTAAGGTAGATATTTCTGTCCCATTTTTCTTGAGGATAATGGCCATATCTGTTTTTTACATCCAACATTCTTTGCTCAAGTTGAACAATTCCTTCCGGTAAAGCAAGTGCGTCACATAGCTGTATCAAATAATCATAATCATCCTGCTTTGTATCGGAAAGAAGTTTCCTGATTTCATTCTGCTTTTCAGGCGATATATCGAATTCACCGATGTAATCTTCTATTTTCGAAAGGTTAAATGAATGGGTCAATGCTATCTTTGCGGCTTCATCATATCCCAAATCCATAAGATAGTGATACCCGTCATAAACATGTGCCAAATAACTGACACCAAACCTCCTTCCTATATCATGAAGAAGTCCGAGTATATACGCTTTATCAGGATTCAAGTCTTTGCAATTATATGCGATAAGTTTTGCTGCCTTAGCTACATTCTCACTATGTCCGACCCATTTACCGGGGTTCATTTCCCCGGCTTTTCTTAGTTCCTCCACAGCAACTTCGATTGTTGGAAGCATATGTTTCCCCTCCTGCTTCTTATATATAATCTTTACCCTTTCATCCTATTTTACCATTGCATACAAATAAAAAGCATTATGCATATAAAATACATAATGCTTTGATTTAGTCCTAAATCAGTCCGTTTATTAGAATAACCAGTATCAAAACCGGAAGAACAAACTTGTAATATGGCAAAAGCTTAGCGCTCATTTTATGTCCCTTACCGGTATTAACCTCTTCAAGATATTTGTCCGCACACCAGCCGAACCTGGTTACACAGAATAACAGGAAGACTAACGATCCAATGGGAAGAAGCAGGTTGCTTACTATAAAGTCTTCGCTGTCAAGAACGTCCCTGTCTCCAATGATGCGAAGGGTTGACCAGATATTATAACCAAACACGCAAGGCAGGCTCGCAATCAGCATAAACACGCCGTTCACAACCACCGATTTGATTCTTGACCATTTGAAATTGTCCATGGATGATCCGACAATGTTCTCAAAAACTGCCGTAACCGTTGAGAAACTTGCAAAGGTCATAAACAGGAAGAACAGAGTTCCCCATATTCTTCCGCCTGTCATGTCAAGAAATACACCGGGTAATGTGACAAAAATAAGTGAAGGTCCCTGGGCAGGTTCAATCCCAAAGCTAAAGCAAGCGGGGAAAATAATGAGGCCTGAAATCAGGGCAACGAAAGTATCAAGTGCACAGATTCTTGCCGCTTCACCTGTAAGCGAATGCTCCTTTGACATATAGCTTCCGAACACCTCCATTGAGGCTATTCCAAGGCTCAGGGTAAAGAATGCCTGATTCATGGCTGCGGTGATTACGTTGCCAAGTCCAACCTTTCTTACATTATCAATATTGGGAAGCAGGTAAAATTTAATACCCTCATTTCCTCCCGGAAGGGTTAGGCTGTGGATTGCCAACAGAACTATCAAACACAAAAGTCCTGTCATCATCACTTTGTTAACTCGCTCCAGGCCCTTTTGCACGCCAAAGCTGAGGACAAGGAATCCTACCACAACTACGACTACCATAAACACTGTCATTTCAACAGGGTTCGAAAGCATATCGGTAAAAACCGCTGCTATCTCATCACCTTGTTTATTCTCGAAAGAACCTGTGAGAAACTTCCAGAAATATGCAAGCATCCACCCTGAAACCGTGGAGTAATACATCATAAGAATGTAGTTTCCCGCAATACAAAGCCATCCGTGAATGTGCCATTTGCTGCCATCCTTCTCCAGCTCCTTATATGCTCCGACAATAGTTTTCCTGCCGGCTCTTCCGACAGCCAACTCCATAGTCAAAACAGGAATACCCATAATAACTAAAAACAAAAGATAGAAAAGTACAAAAATCGCTCCTCCGTTTTCTCCTGTCACATATGGAAATTTCCATACGTTTCCGATTCCGATAGCGCAGCCCGCACTAACAAGAATAAAGCCCAATCGGCTTCCAAAGTTTTCTCTGTTACCTTGTTCCATTAGAATTTCCTCTTTTCAAATTTATTAATAAGATATCATAAACATTTTATCTGCCTTATCAGCAAAAATCGTAAGTTCCTTCATTTTTACCCGGGCCTCATCCATGATGGCCTTCTGTTTATTCGCTTTCTCTGTGTATCCTTTGGTATCATACACCTTATAAGTGAAAGCAGCTTCTATATAATCAGCCAGGGCATGGTAACCTGAAGTCTCTGTTTTTCCGTTAATTTCGTTCATGTATTTGCCATGAATCAGTCCGGCATAGTCCCCCCTTTGAAGCTCAAAAGACATTATTTCCACGTCCTGAGAAAAGGTAGAACTTTTATTGGCCTGCATCTTATAGAATAACGTGTCCCGGCCCACATAAATCATCACAAATATCAAAACGATAATTATTATATCTAAAAGTATTATTATCGGATCTTTTCTCTTCTTTTCTTTTGCATTGTTTTCTTTAATCATTTGCTTCCCTCTTCAGGATAAAGATTCCTGCTATTCTCATATAACATATCGCTTAAAGCTTCCTTTTCCATTTTCCACATAGAAGATGCCTGCTCATCTGTCAGATCAAAATATACCTGTACAATGTCCTGGGTGTCTTTTTTGATGTCGGAAAGGAATGCTCCGTGCTCTCCCGAATGCATGGGTGAATCCGGTGAATCTCCCCAAAATCCGCCTTCCACATAACTGTTCCAGCCACTGATATAGATGGCGGCATCGTCACACCAATCTTTTTTGGTCTTTCCCTCATATCCGTCATAGCCATCAAGGATATTCATTATATCTTCACAGATTACCCTGTAATCAATCACCGCTGTAAAGACTCTGAAGTAATCATCATATTCGTTACTGCCCCTCAAACGATAGTTAAGCATGTAGCTCTCTAGTGCCATGTATTCGCGGTTCTTCTCCATCTCCTGAAGTGCAAGGCTTATATTGTCCTTGTTCCTGTTTACTTCTTTTGCAATGTCGCTTTCATTTTTCTTTTCGCGGTAATCGAAGTCAGAGTTTCTGCTTATGCTGATTTTCATAAACAAGATGGCAACAAGCATCAAGCCGATAACTATTAATCTGCCCATTCGTCCGGCTGAAATCGACTTCTTTTTCACTTCGGTTTTGGTCTGCTCATACTCGTTAAGGTATTTGTTCTTCTCTGCCAGGTACTTAACGGCCTTTTTGTTTACCTTCCCGCAATATGGACAGAACTCGTCTTCAATTCCCAGATTGCTTCCGCAATATTTACACTTCACCCTGTTTTCTCTCCTCATTAATGGTAGTTCTTATAATACTTCTTAGTAACTTTGTGAACCTTGGATCTATTTACGTTAGGAGATACAACGACTTTTTCCCTGAAAGCTTCCATGTCATCGGCAGTAAATCCCAGTCTTTCAGTTATGATAGGAATAATCTCAGTTTCTCTTATAGGATCGAAAATCTCTGCTCCGTCATCTCCGTAGGCTCTGTAATAAAAGTAGAAACAATAGTATGTTATCTCTTCTGCTTCCTTATCAGATATCTCTTCCTTATCCAAATTTGGGAGACATTCCTGTAGCTTCATGTAACAGCTCGATGCATACCCCACTTCGTAATGGGGTGCCCCCCAAATGGATATCCTGTCCACGGAATACGCTTTGTCATATATCTCTGCCATTTTGGCTATATCTTTTTCATCATATGCTTCCGACAGCTGTTCGCCTGCAATTTCCGTGTATGCGGATGCATATTGCTTCTCTTCTGCAGAAAGAAAAAGTTTGGGCTTATCTTTACTCTCTCTTAAGAGTTCCAGGAAAAAAAGAACCACAAGAACAACCAAGACTCCTATTGTAATAAGAATGGTCTTGGTCCCACCGGTGAACCCCTTCACCAATGCCTTTGAAGGTTCCTTCTTCGTCTCTTCTATGCTATCCCTGATCTCACCCAGGTCTCTTTGGAACTTCTCCTCTGCAGCCTCTTTATTGATATATCCGCAGTATGGGCATTTAGTTGTATCTTTTTCAATTTGCGCCCCACAGTTAGGGCATACAATCATTTCCTTCAATTACGGCCTCCGTGGGTCTGTTTTTGCCTCGTTTTCTATTATCGCATATTTTTAAAAAAACAGCATCGGAAATTGTCCGATGCTGCTTTGTGACATGTGGATTATATTTTGATTAAATTCATGACCAAGGTCGTCATAATATCTTTTTCTTTAGGATCAGACTCCGCAATCATGAGCGTTATGGCTACGAGAGCACTATCGCTTATCACCTTTTCTCCGTCCTTGAATAAAGAGTTATTTCGATTCAGAAACTCAAGGAACAAAGATGCTGCTATTCTCTTACATCCGTCAGCAAAAGGATGATCCTTTATCATAAAATAAAGGAGATTTGCCGCTTTCTCTTCCAATGATGGGTAAACATCTCCACCAAATACACTTTGATATACAGCGGCAATAATACCTTCGACCTTTCCGTCTTCTTTTTCAACGCCAAAAACATCGGACTTGAAAGTATCCTCCATGCTGTCAACCATCTTCCTGCAATCAGCATATGTAATTCTATATACAGGGTTTTCGCCTTCCGGCTTGGTCAAAGACTGGTGATCGTACTGGTCAAGCAGCGTCAATGCTTTGGTGTATTGAGTTACAGCTTTGAGTACGCCCTCTCCATCTATTTCCAGGATGGAAGATATCATCTTTGACTGGATTTCAACTGTTTTCTGTAAAGCTTCAAGACGTTTGTCGTTAATAGCATAGCCTTTTATAATATAATCTTTCAGTACTTTATTGGCCCAGCGTCTAAATTCGATACCACGCTGTGACTTTACGCGATAACCAACAGATATAATCATTTCAAGATTATAATAATCTATGTCTCTTTCAACATCTCTTCCGCCTTCATTTTGAACTGTCGCAAATTTTGCGACAGTTGAATTGTCTAACTCCTCCTGCAATGCATTATTAATATGCTTGCCTATCGTCTTTACATCCCTGTCGAATAGTTCTGCCATTTGGGCCCTGTTTAGCCAAACTGTATCCTGTTTAACAGTAACATTTAGCTTTATTTCTTTGTCTCCGGTCTCAAATAGTACAATTTCATTATCTGTCTTCACCATCATCCCCTCCATACTTCTTTTCTTTACTTCCATTATCATCCTCGTTAAGCATTGCCGGAAGGTTACGTATCACAAACTCCTGACCTGCTCTGTCATATTCCACTCGATAATAAGATATGCCACTCATACTGGTCTGCAGAGAATGTGTTATTCCAACTAAATTCCCCTTCTCTGTTGAAATAGTTACTTTTTTTCCGAGAGTATCATCCTCTGCTTCGGTCAAATATTCATTTCTCTTCAACCAATCAGTAACAGTCTTATATTGAAGTTTAGTGTACTCGTTAGTATTAATTTGAGCATTAAGTTGCTCTGTCAGCTTTGTAATAGTTTTCTTTTCCTGATACTGAAAAGATGATAATGAATCCAGCGGGAAAGGCTTCTTCTTTGTCTTCACAGTTCTTCCAATTACTCCACCGTTATTTTTTACGGCTGATAATACATCCTTTATAAAAAACATACAGCGGATAACGTCAGGATTATTCAAAACATCTCCATCATTTGCCAATACATCTGTAACCGGATCCTTCCCATCAGCAATACGTTTAACATATACAATAGTTTTCTCTATTTTTTCTACATCAAATATCTCCATTATTCTTCTCTCCTTTGGAATGTTTCTCGACCTCAATTTTGTATGCCATAAGTCGGAGCAAATACTCGGGCATTTTTCTGTTGCCCAGCTCCCAATCCTGCAATGTTCGATATGGGATTTCAAAGTATTCACAGAATTCTTTTCTAGACATACCTGTACTGTTTCTGAGTTCAATTAAATATTCTCTACTATTCATTCCAAACCTCTCCATACTCATTGCGTATATTCGATATTATATTATCATACACGTTGCGTATGGTCAAACAGAAAATAAAACACCTTGCTATTTTCTAGCAAGGTGCCTTTTAATGCGTTTATACATGATACAAAGCGTCAACGTTATTGGAACTGCAAGCAGTATTGTCACAAAGAAATTTCCTGTGTGGTTCATTCCGATTTGGTCCAAAGTGTACTGGCAAAACACAAGTACCGGGAAGTGGATTACGTAGTACAAATATGATATTTCCGAGAAGAAGCCTGTAACATCATTTCTAAAGTCAAGCCACAGGGAACCCAAGCAGATTAGAGCCGGCACTCCCAAAATAAATGCCAAATAATTGCATATAGTATTAAGTCGGTAGAAGCCCTCTGTGCATTCAACCAGATATACATTTAGAGTCGCTGATATTAGAAATATCGGCACTATAAACCACTTCAATCCCTTTAACTTCTCGATGTAATTCTTATCACTGTAGAAGTAGTATCCCAGCAGAAACAGGAAAAAATACGTGTGGACCGGTTTATCAAACAGTCTTATTTTATAGGTGGCTATTGCCGCCAAAGTCAATACGATAAAACAAATCAGGCCCAGGCTCTCCCTCTTCTTGACAGGTATAATTTCCACTATTTTGATTATCACACAAGCCTCAAGAGAAATAATCATAAGGACCAGGATGAACCACAAGTGGGCCACTGCGAAGCCACCATCATTACCTGATAAATCAGTTATCCTTGTAAAAAAGACTTTGTAATGCTCGAAATAATTGCCGATATACCCATTATGTGTAACATCAGCAAAGTAACTAAGCACAGGATTTATCAACAAAACTCCAAGAATAAATGTCATTCCCAATTTTATAAATCGCTCTTTTATAAAACCAAGGTATCCCCTCTTTTTCAGAGAAAACTTGGCGGATACTCCTGCCAGCAGAAACATCAAAGGCATAAACCAGGGTGAGCAGAATAAAACAAGCGCTGCAATAGGTTTGCTTTGTTCAAAAAATATATAAAAATCTTCTCCCCAGATGTTATATGACATTGCTGCATGATAAGGTATCAGCAGAAATACACACATCCATCTGAGATTATCTATGTAGTTAATTCGAGACCCTCTCGAGGCCGATTTAGTCATCGTTATTTTCCCTTTCAATCTTTATTTTCAGAATGTAGGAGCTCAATTGCCTGTTCAACAGTTATTATCTTTGCGTAGCGAGTACCCCACATGAATTCATTATAATATTTGTATGCGGTCTCCTTATCAAAATACGGATTATCATAGGTTGAATTGGTATATGAAGGCACAAATATATTAAACCCTTTTTCAAATCCACTTTTAATTGTTGCATCCATGCAATAATCCGTTGAAACACCGATAGTTATAATGTCTTTCTCGCCTTTAGACTGCAGGTATTCTGTCAACCCGGTCATAGGATGAAAAGCACTGTTTACATTCTTTTCAAATCTCTTTTCACCGGTTCTTGGAGCAAACTC
>JAFZSQ010000096.1 GCA_017619295.1 Lachnospiraceae bacterium | reverse complement strand
TGAACACCTTCAAGAGGCATAGCATTGTAAATTGAAGCACGTAAGCCTCCAACGCTCTTATGACCCTTAAGGTTGTCAAAACCTGCAGCCTTTGTTGCTGCCACTACTTCTGCATCCTTCTCAGCGGATTCGGTAACAAAAGGAACGTTCATAAGAGAGCGGAACTCTTTCTCTACTGTTCCCTTGAACATCTTGCTGTTATCAAGGAAGTCATAAAGAATAGCTGCTTTCTTCTTATTGATCTCATCCATGGCCGAAAGTCCGCCTAAGCTCTTAAGGTACTTGAATACCTTGCCGCATACATAAATTGCCCAGCAGTTGGGTGTGTTGTACATTGAGCCATTATTTGCGTGAGTATCGTATCTCATATATACAGGTGTATTTTCAGGAAGGTCATCACGAATAAGATCCTCACGGATAATAACGATGGATAAACCTGCAGGTCCTACATTCTTTTGAACACCGCCGTAAATAATACCGTAATCGGATACGTTGCAGGGCTTTGATAAAAACATGGAAGACTGATCTGCTACAAGAATCTTGCCCTTAGTGTTGGGAAGCTTCTGGAAAGTGGTTCCATGAATTGTCTCATTCTCACAGATATAAACATAATCTGCATTATCATCAACAGGAAGATCGGAACAGTCCGGAATATAGCTGTAATTCTTGTCATCGCTGGACGCAATGATATTAACCTTGCCAAATTTCTTGGCTTCAGTTGCTGCCTTCTTGGACCATGCACCGGTAACGATGTAATCAAAAACACCGTTCTTGCAAAGGTTCATGGGAATCATTGAGAACTGTAATGTAGCACCGCCCTGAATGAATAATACCTTGTAATTGTCGGGAATATTCATTAACTCTCTAAGATCTTTCTCTGCTTCATCAGCGATAGTCTGAAAAACCTTAGATCGATGGGACATCTCCATTACGCTCATTCCGCTTCCTTTGTAATCAAGAAGCTCAGCCTGGATTTCCTCAAGCACAGGCAAGGGCATTGTAGCCGGGCCTGCTGAAAAATTGTAAACTCTGGACATTCCTCTCTCCTCCTCAATGCTTGTTAAAAAATTATCACGGTCGAAACCGTTATCAAGATTGTATACTTTAATACAACTTTAGTCAAGTAGAGTTTTAAATCAATCAAGTGTCGAATTTTTAATATATTACTACAATTGTTCCTACTGAAACATTTTCATACAACAGTGCCATGGCTTCATCAGGTGTGTTGATACATCCGTGGCTTCCGCCCCACTTGTAAATATCACCGCCAAATTCACTTCTCCACATGGCATCGTGAATTCCTATGCCGTTTCTGATATGCATCCAATAATGGACAAAGGAACAATAATCCGGACCTATGAGATACCGGTCTCTCTCCTTGGACACAATGGGGCTTATCATGGATGGCGTTGCATGAGACGTGGAAACATTACCTGTTACAACCGGAGTACTTAAGAACAATTCGCCGTCCACATAATAGTACATGGTCTGATTGGCTCTGTCGATTTCTATGTAGGTATCGCCCACAGTATCCACATTCCCTGTTCCGACGTATTTGGTGTATTCAGGAATTCTTACTTCTTTTCTTTTTTCAAGAACCGCTTCTTTAAGATACTTGATTTCGGCATTCTTATTTAAAGCAGTTCCAATGTAAACATTATTAATAACAATTTCATCGCCTGCAGTGGTTTTAAATGTTCTGGATTTACCGAAAGTATCGCAGATACCGGCAAGTTCGGAAACAAATTCTTCAATACATTTGTCTTTGAATGTAATGTTTCCCTCTTCATCTGTCAGTATCTGGCCATCATCTCCGATAATCCATTTGGCCACAACAGAAGAATCAACTTTTATCTCTCTGTCGCCCAGATTGTAGGTTATATCTACGTCCTGGATGTTCTTGATTTTCTCCCACAACTCATAGGTTTTCTTGTCGGATTCGGAGAGATTTCTTTTAATCAAATCCTCATCGGTAAAGGTGTATGAATCGTCACCCGCAAGCATCGCCTTACCGATATCATCTTTGGCTTTCTTGGAATCAATGGTATCTCCTATATCCTCATAGAGATAAAAGCCCTTGTTCTCATCATATTTGATTTCAACTACAGCCTTTGAGATATCATTGTTTGAATAAGAAAAGGTTGGGGAATCGGCAACGGACCTGTCAAACAATTCATTGTCATAGGAATACTTGGGATTAAGCTTATAACTCATTCCCATGGGTAAACCCATGAACCAGAAAAATGGATCCTGGCCGTCAATCATTCTTTCAAGAATTTCAGTATAATCAGCCTCAAATCCTATATCTGAATAATGTACGAAACTCTTTATTCCATGATTGTCTACGATAGTAAAAACACCTTCATCGTCATTAACGGTAAGAATTTCATTTAATTCCGAAACCGTAAGACCTGTGGCGTAAATTCCGTTAACCCAGGTGCCGAAAATAAAACGATGATTTTTTAAGTCCTTGGAGAAGCCGCCATAGAATGCGGTAACTCCAAGATATAAACAAATTATAAGAACAGGAATTGCTATTATCGGAACAAGCCACCACTTGGGTTTCTTTTTGTCCATAATATAAGCCCTCGTCGTTATTTTTTGCCCTTCAAATCAGATTCATCAAATGCATCAGAAATAGGTGCTCCGCCGGGAACCATGGGGAATACCTTCTCATCCATATCAATTATGCAATCAATAAGTACAGGTGCATTAGCTTTTAGCGCCTTCTTAAACACTCCCTCAAACTCTTCTTTCTTGGTTACCTTAAAGGCAAGGCATCCAAGTCCCTCAGCGACCTTGCAGAAGTCCACCTTATCCTCCAAAACAGTCTGTGAGTATCTCTTGTTATAGAAAAGAGTCTGCCACTGTCTAACCATTCCAAGAACGTGGTTGTTAATTACAACCTGGATAATGGGAATATTGTATCTGGAAGCTGTTGCAAGCTCATTCATGTTCATTCTGAAGCATCCGTCACCGGCAATATTGATGACAGTCTTATCAGGCTTTGCAACCTTTGCGCCTATACAAGCGCCAAGGCCATATCCCATTGTACCAAGACCGCCGGATGAAAGGAAGGTTCTGGGCATGGAATATTTGTAGTACTGTGCAGCCCACATCTGATGCTGACCAACATCTGTTGTGATAATGGCCTGGCCTTTTGTGAGCTCATCAATTTTCTCCATAATATAAGGACATGATAAAACGTTTTTATTGTAGGATAAAGGATATTTCTTCTTAAACTCGGCAATATGCTTCATCCAATCCGAATGATTCTGCTTCTCAAGACGCTTATTAAGATCTGTAAGAACCAGTTTAAGGTCTCCTACTATGCATGCATCGGTCTTAATATTTTTATCAACTTCAGCATTATCAATATCAATCTGAATAACCTTCGCATTAGCAGCAAATTTCTTGGCATTTCCAACTACTCGGTCTGAGAATCTGGCGCCTAAGGCTACCAAAAGGTCACACTCACTTACGCCAAAGTTGCTGGCTTTGGTTCCGTGCATACCAATCATGCCGGTATATCTTTCGTCTCTTCCGTCAAAAACGCCTTTGCCCATTAATGTATCGCAGACAGGAGCATCAAGAAGCTCAGCAAACTCTCTTACTTCTTTATAAGCTCCGGAAGCTACTGCACCGCCGCCCACATAAATGAAAGGTTTTTCAGCTTTTTTAAATCTTTTTAAAATCTTCTCGACCTCAGCCTCATCAGGCTTATACTCGGGAACATATTCTTTGATTTTCTTTTTTGTATATTCGCATTTTGCAGCGGTTACATCCTTTGTAATATCAACAAGTACAGGACCGGGACGTCCGCTTCTTGCAATATCGAAAGCCTTTCTGATTGTATCAGCAAGGTTCTTAACATCTTTTACAATGTAGTTATGCTTTGTTATAGGCATAGTTACACCGGCAATATCAATCTCCTGGAATGTATCTTTACCAAGCATGGGAAGCACAACGTTCGCAGTAATTGCTACAACGGGAATGGAATCCATGAAAGCTGTTGCAATACCGGTAACAAGATTGGTTGCTCCGGGGCCGCTGGTAGCAAAGCAAACGCCGACTTTGCCTGTTGCTCTTGCATATCCGTCAGCTGCATGAGCAGCACCCTGCTCGTGAGAAGTCAAAATGTGATTGATTTCGTCGGTATGATCATATAAAGCATCATAAATATTTAAAATAGTACCTCCGGGATAGCCGAACACAGTGTCTACCCCTTGTTCCAACAAACATTGAATAACAATTTCAGAACCAGTAAGCTGCATATGTAAATCTCCTTATTGTCTTATTTATATTCCAAAACCGCACCACGGTTTCCGCTTGTTACAAGTTTCTCGTATCTGGCAAGATAACCGGTTGTAACAGAAGGAGTCTTAGGCTTCCACTCTGCTTTTCTCTTAGCCAGCTCTTCATCACTGACCTTGACTTCAAGACGTTTATTTGTAATATCAACAAGGATTGTATCACCCTCTTTAACAAGAGCAATAGGACCGCCCACAGCCGCCTCGGGAGATACATGACCGATGGAGGCGCCTCTTGAAGCGCCAGAGAATCTTCCGTCGGTAATAAGTGCAACGGATGAGCCAAGTCCCATTCCGGCAATTGCAGATGTGGGATTAAGCATCTCTCTCATTCCGGGACCTCCTTTAGGGCCTTCGTATCTGATAACAACTACATCGCCTGCAACAATCTTTCCGCCCTTAATAGCGTTAATTGCATCCTCTTCACAGTCAAATACTCTTGCAGGGCCTTCATGAATCATCATCTCGGGAACTACCGCTGACTGTTTAACTACACTTCCGTCGGGAGCAAGATTACCTTTAAGAACAGCAAGTCCGCCGGACTTGGAGTAAGGATTGCTTGTGGGTCTTATTACAGTCTCATCTTTATTTACGGAATTCTTAATGTTCTCTCCAACTGTCTTGCCTGTAACTGTCATACAGTCTCTGTTAATAAGTCCGATATCATCAAGTTCCTTCATTACAGCCCATACGCCGCCTGCTTCATTAAGGTCTTCCATATAAGTATGACCTGCAGGAGCAAGGTGACAAAGGTTAGGTGTCTTAGCACTGATTTCATTGGCATAAGCTATATCAAAATCAAAGCCAATCTCATGAGCGATTGCAGGGAGATGAAGCATCGAGTTTGTAGAACATCCCAGGGCCATATCAACAGTCAAAGCATTGATGATTGCTTCCTTTGTCATTATATCTCTGGGACGAATATTCTTCTTAAGCATTTCCATTACAGCCATTCCGGCATGCTTTGCAAGTTTAATTCTTTCCGAATATACTGCAGGAATGGTGCCGTTTCCTTTAAGACCCATTCCCAGTGCCTCTGTAAGGCAGTTCATGGAATTGGCTGTATACATTCCGGAGCAGGATCCGCAAGTAGGACAAACCTTCTCCTCAAATTCCTTTACATCTTCCTCAGTCATTTTGCCTGCAGCATGAGCGCCGACTGCCTCAAACATTGACGAAAGACTTCTCTTCTCACCTTTAACATGTCCGGCAAGCATGGGGCCACCCGAAACAAATACTGTAGGAACGTTAATTCTCGCAGCCGCCATAAGAAGGCCGGGAACGTTCTTGTCGCAGTTGGGAACCATTACAAGAGCGTCAAACTGATGAGCCAATGCCATACACTCGGTTGAGTCAGCGATAAGATCTCTTGTTACCAGAGAGTACTTCATTCCGATATGTCCCATGGCAATTCCGTCACATACGGCAATTGCAGGGAAAACAACAGGTACGCCGCCTGCTTCGGCAACGCCAAGTTTAACGGCGTTAACAATTTTATCAAGGTTCATATGGCCGGGTACAATCTCATTGTATGAGCTTACGATACCAACCATGGGCTTGTTCATTTCTTCTTCTGTGAATCCAAGTGCGTTGAACAGACTTCTGTGAGGGGCCTGTTGCATACCAACTTTAACATTATCACTTTTCATTATATTCCCTCCAACTAATTAACCGATTCTTGAAGCGATTACATCGCCCATTTCGCTGCAACTGACTTTCTTAAATCCGTCAGTATATATATCTGATGTACGATATCCTTCTTTAAGGACCTGTTTCACAGCTTCTTCAATTGCAGTTGCTTCTCTGTCCATATCGAAAGAATATCTTAACATCATTGCGGCGCTTAAAATGGTCGCAATGGGGTTCGCAATGTTTTTGCCTGCAATATCAGGGGCCGAACCATGACTGGGCTCATATAAGCCAAATTTGGTCTCATTCAGGCTTGCTGATGACAACATACCAATGCTTCCTGTAATCATGCTTGCTTCATCCGATAAAATATCGCCAAACATGTTCTCGGTTAACACCACGTCGAATTGAGCGGGATCTTTTACAAGCTGCATTGCACAGTTATCAACCAGCATATGCTCCAAAGTAACATCAGGATAATTCTTAGCCACTTCATTTACAACGTTTCTCCAGAGTCTTGAAGAATCAAGAACATTGGCCTTATCAACACTGGTAACCTTTTTGTTTCTCTTTCTCGCAATTTCGAAGGCTTTAATTGCGATTCTTTCTATTTCTTTTTCATTATATTTAAGAGTATCAATGGCAGTTCTGACACCATTTTCTTCGAAAGTCTTTCTTTCTCCGAAATACAGGCCTCCCGTCAGTTCTCTCATAATAAGTATATCAAAGCCCTTCTTTGCAACAGCCTCTTTTAAGGGGCAGGCTTCAGCAAGTTCCTCGTAAAGGTACGCGGGCCTCAGGTTGGCAAAAAGATTTAGAGCCTTTCTTATTTTAAGTAGACCTGCTTCGGGTCTTAATTCCGGTGCAAGCTTATACCAGGGCGATGTGGTTGTGTCGCCTCCGATCGAGCCCATCAATACCGCATCTGCACTTTTAGCTGTGGCAATTGCCTCATCCGTAAGAGGTACGCCGTGCACATCAATGCTGGCTCCACCCATGAGAATATCTTTAAACTCGAATTCTGCGCCGTAGACTTTGCTCACTCTCTCAAGAACCTTCTTAGCCTCGGCAACAATCTCCGGTCCAATTCCGTCACCGGGAATGCATGTAATCTTTTTAGCCATAATATATCTCCGATACTATATTTTTATACAAAAATCCTGTGTCGGGTGCGACACAGGATTCTGCTTTACGTTAATTATAGGTCACTGGCCTTCTCAACCTGGTTGATGGCTGTTTTAGCCATGGGGATACGGCAGTTCTTATTGTTTCCGAACTCAACAATAACCGTATCATCGTTAATATCGATAACAACACCGTAGAAACCTGAAGTTGTAAGTACGCTGTCTCCAATCTCAAGGCTTCCAAGCATCTCCTGTTTCTGTTTCTGCTCCTTCTTCTGAGGACGAATCATTGCAAAGTAGAAAAAAGCAACGATAATGACCAGCCAGCCGACCATAAACAAGGTGCTTGTCAGGGAACTACCCTGAGCAGCTGCATCTGCTGTTAATAGAATGCCCATTTATTTGCCTCCTGTAAAAGTTAAAATACAAGTTTTATGATACACAATAATAGCGTTTGGGGCAACCCTTTTTATATAGTTCTTAGACCTAAAAAGTAGTTTAACACAATATCACGCTAAAGTCACGAATTATTTATCGGAAATTTGTAAGCTTACAATACTCTTCCACATCCTTCAAAACTATCTCAAGAGAGTTTCTCCAGAAATCAGGTTTCGTCAAATCAACGCCCATTGCCTTACCGCAATCTTCAATCGAACATGAGACCGTGTCGTGAAGCATTTTCTCGTACTTCTTAACAAATGCATCACCCTCTTTAAGATACAAAGCGTAAAGGCCCTGTGAGAAAAGAAGTCCAAAGGCATAAGGGAAATTGTAAAAGCTTAAGTAGCTTGAGTAATAATGGCTCTTACATGCCCACATATATCTGTGCATATACTCAGGGTCAAGAGAATCACCATATGTCTCCTTCTGAGCATTTATCATAATCTCATTAAGGTCATCAGGCATAAGGAATTTGTCCTGACATTTCTCGAATACAGTGGTCTCAAAAATGTATCTTGAGGTTATATCGATAATGCACTGCAAAGACTCGGTAAGCGAACTGTCAAGAAGACTTATCTTGGCATTGTCATCCGCTTCATTCATTGCATAGTGACCGAGGAATGTCTCGTTGAAGGTTGAGGCTGTCTCGGCAATAGGCATGGTGTAATCATGATTGAGAATTCTCTGATCAACAATCTGTCTGTCATGGAATGCATGGCCAAGCTCATGTGCCAATGTATCAACAGAACCAAACTTTCCGTCAAAATTTGTAAGAACACGGCTCTGACCGGTTCCTAAAAGTTCATAGTCAAATGCGCCGCCGAGTTTTCCTTTCTTAGGGAAGAAGTCAATCCAGCTGTTATCGAAAGCTTCTTTCATAAGATCAGACATGTCTGATGAGAATGTGCTGAAGCATTTAATAAGATAATCTCTGCATTCCTCAGTTGTAAACTCTCTGTCAAAGCTTCCTGTGGGAGCATAAAGATCATACCAGGGAAGACCATTCTTATGACCCAAAGCTTTAGCTTTAGCCTTATAGAAGTCTCTAAGTTTGGGAATATACTCCATGATTGCGCCCATCATGGCATCAAGAGTTTCCTTTTGCATTCTGGACTTAAACAAAGCTTCGGAAAGGGGCGATTCATATCCTCTTCTTTTACCGATTTCAATTACCTGATTCTTAATGTTATTAAGGGAAAAAGCCACTGCCTCTTCGAACTTCTTATAGCCGGCGATTTCCGCTTCATAAGCTGCTTTTCTAACCTTGGAATCCGAATTGTAAGCCAGATTTCTAAGCTCAGTCAAGGTAAGCTCTTTATCCTCATAATCAAGCTTTACGTTTGAGGTCATGTAATCCCTGAAATTGCCCCATGCAGATCCTGCATAGGAATCCATAACGGAAATCATTTCCTCTTCAGCATCGCTTAACATGTGCTTACACTTCTCGATGTTCTCTTCAAGTAAGAATCTGTACTCCTTAATCAAGCTGTCTTTCTCGCACAGTTCTGAGAGATTTGTGATTTTGCCAAGTTCTTTCTTTATAACGGTATCGATTCCTGTACAGCCGGAATCAATTCTTGAAAGCTTGTCTCTCAATGCCATTGCATCACCGTCATCACCGTTGGTGGCAAGATAAAGCATTGTGAAAGCAAAGAGCTTATATGAAAGACCTACGTACTCCTCCATAGCAAGAAGCAAAGTCTTAACCTTGTTTACATCATCAAGTTTAAGGGCTTTATCATACTCACTCTTAAGGAAATCAGACATGCCTTCAAATATCTTGACGTCCTCTTTATACTTTGGATCATCTAAGCCTTTATATAAAATATCCAAACTCCATTCTTTATTCATTTAATTACCTCCTGTTAAATACTACGCAATGCCTATTATACAACAAAAAGCGGTGGTTTACACCACCGCTTCGATATAATAATGAAATTATTTTTCATCTCCAAGGAAGAATAAAGCTACTGTTCCGGGGCCTGCATGAGAACCGATAACAGGTCCTAAGGGATTGAACAAGAATTCTTTCTTACCAAAACGCTTTTCAATCTCATCAGCAACAAATTTAGCATCATCAAGGCAATCACCATGGCTGATAAATACCACATCATTTTTGTCCTTGAAGCTTCCCATCTTGGCTTCCATATCATCAACAAGGCCAAGTAAAGATTTCTTACGGCCTCTCACATTTCTTAAAGGAATAAGGTGTCCTTCGTAGTCAACATGAAGAACAGGCTTAATACCTGCAATTGTACCGATAATTGCAACGGTCTTGGAAACACGTCCGCCTCTGTAGAGGTGGTTTAAATCATCAACAGTAAATGCATGTACAAGATTATTCTTATGAGACTCAAGCCAATCTCTTGTCTCTCTCATGTTCTTGCCTGCGTCTCTCATTCCTACTGCATAATGAACAAGAAGTCCTTCACCAAGTGAAGCTGCAAGAGTATCAACAACAAGTACATCCGAATCGGGATAATCGGACTTAATCTCTTCAGCAGCAAGTCTGAAACTGTTATATGTTCCGCTTAATCCTGATGAAAAAGCTATGCAAAGAATTTCATTCCCTTCACTGAGAGCAGCCTCAATTGCCTTGTATGCTTCATCAGGGTTAACCTGTGAAGTTGTAGGCATCTTGCCGCCTCTTACCATTGAATAAAACTCATCCGAAGACAAGAATTTGTCGACGCCATACTGAACACCGTCAATAATGCATTTAAGGTTAACAACCTTAATATCATGTTCTTTAAAATATGATTCGGGTAAATCTGTAGTCGAATCGGTAATAATCTGAAACATTGCTACTCCTCCGTCATTTTAAACTAAATACGGGTTTCATTGTAGCATTGAATGGCAGGTGTGTCAATAATTGCAGACACGTAAAGTAGTAATGAAAACTACATGCCTTTACGCACCTGTGCTTCCAAAGCCGCCATTCCTGTCGGCTGTGCAATCATCGTCCTCCGTCAAGCCGAAAGGAACAAATATACCCTGGGCAAAGCCGTCTCCCTTTTTAAGCTCAATAGTCTTTCCCTCATTGGAATCATTGGTCATCTTTATAAATATATGACCTTCATTGTCAGAGTTAAAATAATCACTGTCAATTATTCCAACCGTATTGTTGAGCTGTAATCTGTATTTGAATCCCAATCCGCTTCTGGGGAAAACCATAAGAACCCAACCGTTTTCCATTTTGGCTCTTATTCCTGTTGGAATCTTGGCGGTCTCTCCGGGTTTTAATGTAAGAGAAACAGGCATTTTAAAATCATAGCCTGCGCTTCCTGCTGTACCTCTTACAGGAAGAACAATCTCATCATAAATCTTCGCTGCTTCTTCTCTGTCAATATCCTTAAAATCATCGGTAAGGGCATCAATAAATAAATCCTTGCTTACCTTCATAAACTTAGCTATTCTGTTCATTTCCATTCCCATTAACAGCAATCCGGCTCTTTTAAAGGTGTGTATGTTTCTGCGTAATAATCGCCGCAGTGAAGTACCGGTGCTTTATCTTTATTCTTTAAGCTTTCTTTTACATCAATAACGCGTTGATTCTTGCTGCCCTTCCAAAGAAGCTTGACGTCTCTTTGTTCAAGCACAAACTCTCCGTCAACAAGAACATCAATATACTCAATATAAGGATAATTGATGCAGGATTCCCACATATCTCCCGTATATACCCAAATGGTTTTGTCAGGGAATTTCTCCTTGATTTCCACCATTAATTTGCCTACTTCTTCCTTATTGGAGCAATACATTGGATCTCCGCCGGAAAAAGTGATTCCAGAAATATATGATTTGGAAAGCTGATCAAAAATCTCCTGCTTTGCATTATCGTCAAACAGAATACCGTCATTGGCATCCCAGGTAATTGGATTCTGACAACCTTTGCAGCAATGTGAGCAACCCGAAAGCCAAAGTACGACTCTTAAGCCATCGCCGTTACGCATGTCATCCTTGGTTATATTGTGGTATCGCATCTTACATCGACTTCCTCTCGGCAATTTCGGCCATCTTGGCATCGTTAAGTCTGGTGTCACCATGAACTCTTGAATAACTTAAATATCCATTCATTCTGTCAATCTTAGTGAGGTTTCGGCTTCCGCAAACGGGGCAGACATCCATCTCAAGCTCTTCGTGACCGCAATCGTCACAGTATGCAAGGGAAAGGTTAACTCCTTCATAGAATCCCATATCCATTGCTCTGTGAATGAGAGTTTTGACAGCTTCAATATTGTAGTCAATAGGATACTTTACATATTGTATCTTTCCGCCGTTGGACAAATCCCAGAATCTGTTCTCCAAATCCTGTTTCTGAATAGGGGTAATATCCTCGGCAACATGGCAATGGAATGAATTGCTTACATATTCTCTATCCGAAACGCCTTCGATAATTCCGTATTTCTTTCTGAACTGCTTAATCTGAAGTCCGCAAAGATTCTCGGCAGGAGTACCGTAAATAGCATACAGATTGCCGTCCTCTTCCTTAAACTGAGCTATCTTGTTATTGATATGTTCAAGTACTTCAACGGCAAAAGCACCATCTTCTACGAGAGATTTGCCATTATATAACTCCTGCAATTCATTAAGTGCTGTGATTCCGAATGATGCAGTTGCAGCCTTAAGTAAAGGTTTAATCTTATCATGCAGTTTCAAGTGTCCGCCATAGAAACCGCCCTCACAATAAGCAAGAGGGTTGGTAGATGCTCTAAGCTCACCAAGGTAAGCATAAGTTCTGATATGAAGCTGTCTGATTAACTCAAGATAATAATCAAGAACTTCATAGAAATCCTTGGATTCTTTTCTGGCCTTGGCAAGAATCATGGGCAGATGAAGTGATACGGCACCTATATTGAATCTTCCGACAAAAATAGGCTCATCCTTATCATCGGCAGGGTGCATTCCGCCTCTCTCATACCAAGGTGAAAGGAATGCTCTGCATCCCATGGGGGATATAATCTTTCCGTACTGCTTATAAATTCCTGCCACATATCCCTTACCTGTAAGTGATAACCAGTCAGGGTACATTGTCTTGGCCGAGCATCTTACTCCCGCTTCAAAAACGTCTTCAAGGGGTTTGCCGGGGCCGTGTAAATTCTCATCATATAAGAAAACAATCTTAGGGAAAAGCACAGGTTTCTTATGATCTGCTTTACCCTGTCCTCTTCTTCTGACATTTAGCATGGAAATGGTGGCAAGTTTAGCAAATCTGCCTGTTCCGGTTCCTGCTGTAACGGTAATGAAAGGATAATCGCCACGGCTGGATGCAACGGTGTTAAACTTGTACTCCCATCCCTGGAAGCCCTGCTCAAACTCTCTTACCACATCCTTGTAAGCTTCCTGCTCAGCAACGTCATCATCTATGCCAAGTCTTCTGTATTTCTCAATATACTTTGCATATGATTTCTCAGCGTAAGGCTCCAAAATCAAATCAACTGAAGGAACAGTGAATCCGCCATACTGCTGGCTGGCTGCAGAAAGAACGATATCACCGATAACATCAAAAGCAACGTCTAAGGACTTAGGTTCGTTATACCAGATATTACCCATCTCAAAACCGCCGGATAACACGTGTTCTACATCAAAGAGACAGCAGTTCATGGTATCTCTTCTTGCAGACATATCATGCACGTAAATATAACCGTCACGACAAGCCTGTATTTCCTCGGTAGTCATGAAGAATTTCTGGTAAAGTTCCTTATTTAACTGGTTAAAAATGAGGCTTCTCTTGGTGGAAACAAGAGCAGAATCGGTGTTGGCGTTCTCCTTGTCACCGATATACATGATGGACTGACTCTTCTTATAGACGTCATCAAGCATTCTTACGAAATCCTGCTTGTAGTTACGATAATCTCTGTAACTCTTGGCAACGATAGGTTTAACCTTTTCGAGTGCACTTTCTACTATATTATGCATAACAGGAATCGGAATTTCTTCCTGATTCATCTCGTTTACTTTCTCGATTACATACTTGCAAATTGATTCTTTCTCTTCAGGGGTAAACTTTGTCAGTGCTCTATATGCACTTTTCCCTACGGCATCAATTACCTTTTGAACATTAAAACTCTCAAGGCTGCCATCCTTCTTAATAACTTTCACATCCAAGTTGGGTTTGAATTTTTCACCGTAATTAGTCAAATCAATATCCTTCTTATCCTGCACTTTTTTATTCCTCCCAATACACCTGATAGGCTATATTACAATCATTTCACAAATCACAGAATAATTCTGTAACATATGTTACGAATCCGCAACATATAGTAACCCTAATCACAAATTCACCCCACATCTAGTAGTATAAAACTTATTTAATTTGACGTCAATGACTTATAAAGTATGTTTATACTAAAAAAATACACAAAAAAACTGCCCGAATTTTTACGTTCGAGCAGTTACTTTTTGTGGTTAATCTCCGGTATTACTTAAGGAAAGTAAGTGAACGGATAATTGCAGGCTCAACAGACTTGTTACCACAAATCTGGAAGAAGCAAATAATCTTAACTACTGCAAGAATTATAATACAGATGCCTGCAGCGATAGGAACAATGATTGTCCAGCAAAGAAGAACAGCAACGATTGCAAGCAAAGTCTCGCAAACAAGGAACTTTAAGTTCTGTCTTACATGGAACATAAGATATTCGGATTTCTGACCTCCCAAAAGCGCATAAATGATAGCGAATCCACCTACAAGGTAAAGAAGCATTGCAAGCACTTTATTGTCTGAAACATCCTTAGCATCAAACTCAGCAGTATGATCCCAGGGCTGAATGTAAGGAGCCTGCTGATACTGATAATTTCCCTGCTGGAAGTTAGGATTAGCGTTCTGCTGGTTTCCTGCAGGCGAAGGACCATTCAAGCTGGTTCCGCAAGCTGTACAGAATACAGCATCATCAGGAAGCTGAGCATTACAATTAGGACAATTTTTCATATGGATATTCCTCCTTAGTGAGTTTAATCATACTAATTATAGAGTATTGAAATACTTTAGGCAAGTAAAATGAGCCTCCCCATAGGGAAGGCTCAAATTCATAAACATTATTAGTTCTCAACTGAGATGATTTCTTTCTTATTGTAAGAACCGCATGCCTTGCAAACTCTGTGAGGCATCATTAATGCGCCACACTTGCTGCACTTAACCAATGTAGGAGCAGTCATCTTCCAGTTTGCTCTTCTTTTATCTCTGTGAGATTTTGAGGATTTGTTCTTGGGACAAATAGACATCGTTACACCTCCCTTTTCGCGTTGAAGATATCTTTTATTGCTGCCATACGAGGATCAGGAACAAAAGTATCACATCCGCAATCTCTCTCATTCAGGTTAGCCCCGCACTTAGGACAAAGTCCTTTGCAGTCAGGCTTACATAAAACCTTATCAGGCAGATTCATAAAAATCTCGTTGTTAATTAATGTTTCTATATCAAGTAAATTACCTGTCAGAACATCGGCATTTTCATCTTCGGAACTTCTCTCGGCTTCCTTACAGTCTTCTATCTCACGTTCGATGTGAAATGCAACTGTAAACTGTGTTTCAGATAAGCATCTGTCGCACTCTCCTTCAAGAAGGAATTCCGCATCACCTTCAAGCATAACCTTATCGCCACCAATGTTGGTCGCTATAAGTTTGAAGGGCTTAGCCTCTTTCTTAACATAGGAATTACCCTGATAAGAAATTGTGTCAACCACCGGATTAACGTCGATATTAATGACTTTTCCTTCGGTTGTCAGAACATCTGACAAATCAAATAACATAGTCGTCTCCTGTTCACACTTAACTGATTATACATAGACCAAAATGTTTTGTCAACCTATTTTTACCGCAAAAAATCAATGATTTGAGATGACTTCGCTCCAGTCTGAAATGCCTATTATATCCTTGGCAAAAGCTGTGGCTTCGTAACTCGATGCAGTATCAATATTTTTATATACATTATATATGTATTTATGGCCACCGCCGGAATAATCAAGTCCAAAGGAAAGGCCCTGAGCCATTTCAACCGGATGGTCTGTCTGCTTATTTAATATGAAACCGTCTATATGCTGGTTTGCTGCCGCTATGTAGTAAGCATAGGCAAAGCATGCGGCCTGCAACGTTTCTCCATGGTCAGATCCAAAACCAATCTCATTTATGAGTACACTTCGAACCTCGCCCTTAGGATTCAAAAATGCTCCCTGGCTTAAATAGTCCGTAAGAATATGTATGTTTTGTATCGTTATAAAAGGTGTATCCACATTATTCTGAACCAGATTCATGGACCTGTAGTTCGAAGGCATATCCCAGAATTTAGGCCAGGTAAGAGGTACGGGATAAGGATGGTACGCTACACCGTAATCAATGTTACCATGGGTAACAATTGAGTTGTTAAAAGCATCAAGTACGTCTCTTGCGTCATATCCGTCAGTGCTCTTCAAGTTTCTGTTCCATACCTGATCAAGGCAGGTATAGATTCTGGCATTAGCGTTAACGCTCTTAATTGCATTATAGAAAAGCCTGTAACCCTTTGCATACTCTTCCGAATATGTGGTTACATCTGTGTAATCCATGTAGTTCCAGTCTTTTCTGGCATTTATCTCATTGGCAATAACCCAGTTGACAATCTGACCATGCTCTGTACCGGAATAACGTTGAGCGAGGAAAGTCGCCGCAGCTTCCAGGGCCTGACAGCCATTCTCATCCGTTGCATTAAACATGTAATATGGTGCGTTGCCGTTAACTGCATTGGGATGTATTCTTTCGGAATAGGGTCCTCTGTCATTTAAAATAACAGCTGTAGTGACAATACCCTGATTGGTAAGAGCTTTAAATACAATGTCAAACTCGGCAACCCTTTGTCCGTTAAAAGAATATGTCTTGCCGTTATAATTAAAAGCTATGGTTCCATAGTTACCGGATGTAGTAGGTCCCATAAGGAATCCAAGAGGGATGTTATAAGCAGCCTGCTTTACTCCCAAATCTTTAAGAGAACCATTATTGACTTTAAAGTTATCAATAATAAGACCCTTCTTTGATGAAGGTGTCGGATACTCATAGTTATAAGATGCCACCGCTTCGGGATTGGTAATGTACTGTCCTCTGCAGATATCAACGTAAGCGCCGTTTTTCTTAACGGCCATTACATATTTGTCAAAGAGTCTATCCTTATAATAGGAAAAGATAAAACATCCTCTCTCCCTTTTACTGACACTGGCAATGTAGGAATCATTGTGAGAGTTCTCATATGTTGCCAGTTCGAACAAATAATACTTGTCATCATCAGACTGAGGAATGCCCGGCAAATCGTAATCAAATTTAATGTATCCAAGAACTCCATCTATGGTACAGCTTACCGAATTTGCAAAACTGCTCTCGCTGCCTTCGGGCAAACTTACAGCCCTCGAAGATCTCTTCAACGATTCGACTGTTGAAATAGATAATTCGGGGGCGTAATCTGTATAGTCCATTACGGGATCGAATGCCTTGAAAGAATTTCTTACACTTTCCTTGTCTTCTGTATCAACATTCTCCCATGTAATCTCGGACGGCTTCGGTTTGTATCTGTTGAACAATGCAAGTTCCATGACACAAACGAACAATATTAAAATTATTGCTGATATAAGCAAGCTGAATCTTTTCATCAAATATCCTTTATTTGGTGATTTGTGCCTGCACAGCGGTTAAAGCTACAACTCCTACGATATCTTCCCAAGAGCAACCTCTTGATAAGTCATTGACGGGCTTTGCAATTCCCTGAAGCATGGGACCATATGCATCTGCGCCGCCTATTCTTTGTGCTATTTTGTAACCGATATTGCCTGCATCCAAATTAGGGAAAACAAGGATGTTGGCAGTACCCGCAATCTCGCTTCCGGGAGCCTTGGATGCTGCAACTGAAGGTACAAGTGCTGCATCAAGCTGTAACTCTCCATCAAGTACAAGGTAAGGATACTGTTCGTGGGCAATCCTTGTTGCCTCCACCATTTTATCTACCAGAGGATGCTTTGCGGAACCCTTTGTTGAATGGGAAAGCATTGCAATCCTTGGATCGTCTCCTATAAGATTTTTGAAACTGGTGTTACTTGTATCTGCTATAGCGGCAAGTTCTTCTGCGTTGGGATCCTGGTTAAGACCGCAATCAGCAAAAAGGAATGTGCCGTCATGGCCAATATGTTTATTGGGGCAATCAACAATAAAGAATCCGCTAACAAGCTTTACGCCGGGAGCAGTTCTTAAAACCTGCAACGAAGGGCGTAATGTATCGGCTGTGGGATGGCAGGCACCTGCAACCATTCCGTCTGCATCATCTGCCTTAACCATTACAACTGCAAACATCATCTCATCCTTCTCAAGGATTTCTCTTGCAGCTTCCAGGGTCATTCCCTTATGCTTTCTTGCCTCATAAAGAATATTTGCATATTCTTCTATTTTCTCAAATTTTCTATTGTCAACCTTCTTAACTCCGCTTAAGTCAATACGAAGTCTCTCTTCGTTCTTCTTGATCTCTTCGGGGTTACCAACCAAAATAAGGTCGGCAATATCTTCTCTCATTATTGCCGCAGCGGCAAGTAATGTACGTTCATCGTTACTTTCAGGCAGAACAATTGTCTTTTTATTCTGTCTGGCTCTTTCCTTAATTTTATCAATATACGCCATTATAATTCCTCCCAAGCTCAAATGACTTCTTTTTTCAAGACAGATATATTATACTAGATACAAAATTACGCAACAAGCGGAAACGCCCATATTTATTGTATCTTTCGAAGTACAAAACTTTACCGAGGTAAAACGACAATATGAAAATTATAGGTATAGCTGCTGAGTATAACCCTCTACACGAAGGTCATAAATATCATCTGACCCAAGCAAGAAAATCACTTGGTGCGGATTATATAATAGTAGCCTTAAGCGGCGACTTTTGTCAACGTGGAGTTCCTGCTTTCCTTAATAAAATGACCAGAGCTAAAATGGCTCTTCTTGCAGGAGCGGATATGGTAGTTGAAATACCTGCTGTTTATGCGACCTCTTCGGCCGAAGGGTACGCCCTTGGAAGCGTTGGTATTCTCGATGCAACGGGTTGTATAGATAACATATGTTTTGGAATGGAGTCAAAATACACAGAGGAACTTGAAATCTGCGCATCCAAAATCCGCAATGCCAAAGACAATGCAAAGGATACCATGAATTCCTATTTCAAATCCGGCAAAAGCTATGCCGGGGCATTAAGTGAAATCCTCGGAGACGAAGAAATCCTTACTCCAAACAACATTCTTGGAATAGAATACATCAATGCAATATTACAGATAGGAAGTAATATAAAACCTTTTGGAATAACAAGACTTGGGGATTACTCTTCAGAGAGTCTTGTCCCCTCAGATTCTGCCAACTACTCTTCGGCTTCCGCCATCAGAAAATCTATTGAAGATGACGGCTTTGATTTATGTCTTAATGAGATACCGGAAGAAACCAGAGAACTCCTTATGGAATCCTACGGAAAGCTTGGTCCTTTGTTCGTAAATGACTTCAGCGAAGAGTTAAAACATCAATTGTTAATTAATTCTGTTTACGGATATGAAGATTATCTGGGAATCGACAGATCCTTATCGGACAGGATCAAAAACCTTCTTCCCGAATATGAAAACTACGAGCAGTTTATAGAATTGGTCAAAACCAGAAATCTCACATATTCCCATGTGGCAAGAGCTTTCTTGCACATATTGTTAAATATACGGAAGACTTCCTACATAGTTCCATCTTCAAAGAAGCCTTTACCTTATATACATGTTCTTGGTTTCAGAAAAGGCAGCGAAGCTCTGCTTAAAGAACTCAAGGCATCTTCAAAAGCTCCAATAATTTATACAGCTGAAGATTCCAAAGCATTGGAAGGCACTTCCAATATGGATTTATTAAATATAGATTTAATTTCATCTCAAATCTATAACTCAAAATTGCAAAAAAAATACGGGGTGAAAGTCAAAGCCGACTTTGCATCCCCCGTACTTAAAATCTGATATTAGTTCTTGAAGCTGTGAATGGGGGCGGGAATTCTTCCGCCTCTGTTTATGAATGCATCGCAAGAGAATGTATTCACAGGCATTATTGGTGCATATCCGAATAAGCCACCGAATACAACCTGTTCTCCCACTCCCTTTCCGATAACCGGAATAATTCTTACGGCAGTTGTCTTCTGATTTACCATTCCAATTGCCATTTCATCAGCAATAATACCTGATATGGTGGTATCCTTTGTGTCTCCGGGAATTGCAATCATATCAAGTCCAACAGAACATACGCAGGTCATTGCTTCAAGCTTTTCAAGAGTAAGTGCGCCATCTTTCACAGAATCTATCATTCCCTGATCTTCACTTACAGGGATAAATGCTCCACTTAAACCACCTACGTATGAGGAAGCCATAACACCGCCCTTTTTGACCTGGTCATTTAAAAGAGCCAATGCTGCGGTTGTTCCGGGAGCTCCCGCTCTCTCGAGACCGATTTCACACAAAATATCTGCAACAGAATCTCCAACTGCAGGTGTGGGTGCCAATGAAAGATCCACAATTCCAAAAGGAACGCCAAGTCTCTTTGAGGCCTCTTTGGCAACAAGCTGACCAACTCTTGTAACCTTAAAAGCAGTCTTTTTAATTGTCTCACAAAGAGTCTCGAAATCCTCTCCTCTGACTTTCTCAAGCGCAGTTTTTACAACACCGGGGCCGCTGACGCCAACGTTTATTATTCTGTCTGCCTCTGTTACACCATGAAAGGCTCCGGCCATAAAAGGATTATCATCGGGCGCATTGCAAAGGACAACCAGCTTTGAACAACCTATGGAATCATTATCCTTGGTAGCCATAGCTGTCTCTTTAATGATTTCACCCATAAGCTTAACTGCATCCATATTGATACCGGTCTTAGTAGAACCAACATTGACAGAGCTGCAAACGCAATCTGTTGTTGATAATGCTTCGGGAATGGATCTGATAAGAAGCTCGTCAGCTGTAGTCATTCCCTTTGAAACAAGGGCTGAATAGCCACCGATAATATTTACTCCGATATCTTTTGCCACTCTGTCTAAAGTCTTTGCTATGGTAGCAAAATCGGAAGGACTCTTACATGCAGCTCCACCGATCAAACCAATGGGAGTAACGGATATTCTCTTGTTAACAATGGGAACACCATATTCTTTTGCAATATAATCTCCCACAGATACCAAATCTTTAGCGGAATCATATATCTTCTTATAGATGTTTTCGTTTAACTTATTTAAATCGCCATCAATGCAATCAAGGAGACTGATACCCATTGTAATTGTACGGACATCCAAATTCTCCTTCTCAATCATGGCGTTTGTTTCCAGAACTTCGCGCTGATTAATCATTTATTTCTCCTCTTGCATCAGATACGATGCATCATATCAAATATTTCTTCCTTCTGACACTTGATAGAAACGCCCATCTCTTCTCCGACTTTATCAAGTTCATCACACATCTCGCTGAAATGTACATCAGAAGCTGTCATATCAACAATCATCATCATGTTAAAGTATCCGGAGACGATGGTCTGTGAAATATCAAGAATATTGATTTTTCTTTCAGCAAGGTAAGCGCATACTTTAGCTATGATGCCAACTGTATCTTTACCTACAACTGTAATAATTATTTTCTTCATAATATGCCCCTTATAAAATAAATTTATAGATTTATCACTTGTGAGGGTTCGCCCCTCTTAGCAACCATTATGGGGAAATCATCCGCTTTATATGGATTATCTCCTAGCGTAACTTCAACTCTGACGGTCTCGTAAGCAAGTTCAGGCAGATTGTTTTCATGGCTTAAATGTCCCAAAACAATATGTTTCATATCATCATGAAGTATTCTGCTTAGAAGACGTCCACAGTTCTCATTGGATAAGTGCCCCTTATCCGAAAGAATACGCTGTTTTAAATAATAGGGATAAGGCCCAACCTGAAGCATATTGACATCATGATTTGCTTCAAGCAAAACCCCATCAACGCCCTTAAGGTATTCTACTATATAATCGTTATAAAATCCAAGGTCCGTTACAATTCCGAAATTTGTTTTACCGTAATTGATTTTATATCCCACAGGTTCTGCAGCATCGTGAGATATCTTTATGGGATACATCTTTAAATCTTTAACGGTAAAAGGCATATCGGGAGTTATCTCATTAAAAAGGGAGGAATCCACCTCCCCAAGATTTCTAGTTTCCCACAGTGCTTCAATTGTACCGCCTGTTGCATATATTGGAATACCGTATTTTCTGCTAATTACTCCTAATCCTGCAATATGATCCGCATGTTCATGAGTTAATAGAATCGCATCTATATCGGTCATGGACAAATCAATACTGTTTAATCCCAGTTCTGTCCTTTTACAGCTGACTCCTACATCCACAAGTACATGGGTGGTATCTGAGCCAACATAAATACAGTTACCGCTACTTCCGCTGGCTATGCTGCAAACACGCATAAAGCCTCCTTAATACTACATCTTCCAGTATACTTCAATAACGTCCCCATCCTTAAGAGGCGCCATATACTCAGCATTTTCGCCATTCAGGGTTGTTACAAGGCCCTCACCTTTCATGCTGGAAGTGTCAAAATTTATAAATTCAAATATGTCTACAAAGACATAATTCTGTTTTCCCTTAAGGGTTACGGGATTTTTATTGACTAGTACGGTCAAAACGCTGCCTGATTTTGCAGGTTTTCCTTCATTTTGATCGCCCTTCTCTTCATTTTGGTCATTTGATTCATTTTCTTCTTCAGAAGATTCCTCATAAATCTCACCATCATCTTCGTAATCTGAATCATCATTACCATGATAATCTCTTCCGTCATTAACCCCGGAAACCAGCTCTACAGAGAAGTTTTCGTATATTTTGGTATCATCATGGGCAACTTTATTGTTTACAATAACGCGTGTTTTGTAATCCAATGTAAGATCCATGAATTCCAAAAGCTGAGCAACGGTGCAATAATCAAGGAATTCGATGTCATCTCCCGTTTGAATCTCATATGAACCGGTCTTCAATTCCTTATTAACCGACGCATATCTGGGAATCTTAATCTCTTTCTCGTCAACCACAAGCTTTAAGGTATCCTTAAACTCAGGAAGTTCATCAAGTCTTTGTTTTGCAGGTTCACCCGCTGTAGACTCCGTTACTATTACCACATCATTGGAGTGAATAGGTGTATGGATATCGGCATCCTGTCCGTTAACAGTAATGACTGCAGCTTCTCCGGGAAGTCCTCTAACAATTCTGGGCTTTCCGTTTACGGTAAACTTAAGTTCCTTACCCCTCTTAGGGAATAAACCATCATTAGGAAATGCCGCCTGAATAGCCGCATCAACAACGGTAAGTTTGGAATTGTCGTATATCTTGATTCTCTCTTTATTAAAGTTAACAAAGATAAAGTTATTGCTCTGAGCATAGAAGGAAAGACAGATTCCGATAGGTGTAACCAGAAGTGAATCCTTCTTAACATTATCCTCAAGGAAGTTGATATCACCCATTACGTCTTCGCCTCTGACGGCAACACGTTCGGCGGCAATGCCTAACTTCTTGGCAATTAACTTATCATATCCTTCTATTTTTCCGCCACCGCCAACAATAAATACGGCGCTGACAGGTTTATTTCCGTTTAACTTCTTGATACATTCACAAATAGCATCGGTTTCCTGCTCCATTGCAGGCATGGCCATCTTTAATGCGTCTGCTTTCTTAATGGTCTGCTTAAGGCCCATAATATCGATATATGTTATATTATCGCCCTTACCTATATCTCTTTTTATCTGCTCGGCTGTATCAAAATCAGTAAGGCAGCTTTGCATAATAAGCTCAGTCATTGCATCTCCGGCCTGAGGAATCATGCCATAAGAAACAATACTTCCGGCTCTGGTGATAGAAATATCGGATGTTCCGGCACCCACGTCCACAAGTGCAAGGTTTAACATTCTGAATTTCTCAGGGATTGCAACCTGCATAGCTGCTATAGGCTCCAGAGTCAGGTTAACAACATTCAAACCTGCGATTTCAACAGCTCTGTAAAGGCCGTCTACAACATCATCAGGAAGGAAAGTTGCAATAAGGTCAGTTGATATTGTCTTGGCCTTATGATCCAAAAGATTGGTGATCTGATTTCCGTTAAGGAAATACCTTACAACTGAATATCCCACACAATAAAAACGTTCTTTATTGTTAAGATCCTCATACTCCTTGTTAAAGTCATCATAGGACTGCTCTACGCCCTTTGAAACAAGACTCATAACATCTTCAGGTACAACGACCTTTTCTTCTTCAAATTCATGTTCAACATGAGTATCAACAGTCTTAAGAACACGACCTGCGGCTGCTATACATACATCCTTAAGTTCAAAACCAAGGACACTTTCAAGCATGGATTTGACAATCAATATTGTATTTCCGACTCTGGCTACATCATGAATCTGACCATCAAGCATGGCTCTGGTCTGATGCTCGACACTTCTTTGAGCAACAACAACAAATTTGTCACCCTCTTTGTATCCAACCGTACCGACAATACTTCTGGTTCCGATATCAAGTCCAAATACAAGTCTGTCTCTTAAAGTTGTGTAGGTATCCATTTAAAAACCCCCGAGTCTAATATCAATCTGTTTATAGGCATCTTCAATATCACCGTCATTATCGATTACAAAAGCACAGGCTTTCCTGAATTCGTCCTCTGACAGCTGATTTGAAAGAATTGCGTCTATCTTCTCATCGGAATAGCTTCTGCTTGCTTTTAAGCGCTTTCTTCTGGTTTCTTCCGATGCGTAAACATACCATAACTCATCAACTATTTTCTCATACCCGCACTCAATAAGCAAGGCGGCTTCGATAAAGAAGTAGTCGATTTTTTTCTTCCGTCTCTCTGCCTTTATTTCCTTGAGAAAATAGTCTTTAACAGCGGGATGAACGATGTCATTAACCTTATCAACAAGCGTATCATCAGAGAACATAACCTTTGCCATGGCCGCATTGTCAATCTTGCCGTCCTTTAAGATTTCTTTTCCTAAAAGTTTAACAAGCTTATCAAAGCAAACCTGTCCCGGTTCTTCTAACATATGAGCAACCTTATCAGCATATTCGATTCTGCTGTTATAATTGCTTTCCAAATATGAAATTATCTCAGATTTGCCGGCTCCGACTCCTCCGGTTATTCCGATAAGTTTCATCTTCTTCTCCTATTTGGCTTCAAACCAGTCAACTCCGGAATGAACGTCGACTTCCAGAGCAACGGCGAGGTTAGCAGCTTTTCCCATCTCCTCCCGGAGAATTGAGATAACGCCATCAGCCTCATCCTCTGGTGCCTCAATCAAAAGTTCATCATGCACCTGAAGAATCACCTTTGACTTGAGATTATCATCCTTAAGTCTCTTTGCAACCCTAATCATGGCAATCTTCATAATATCTGCTGCAGTTCCCTGAATGGGCGCATTCATGGCTACTCTTTCGCCAAAGGAACGCTGCATAAAATTGGATGAAGAAAGCTCAGGGATGGGACGTCTTCTGTTAAACAGAGTCTTTGAATATCCGTTTGTTTTGGCAAATGAAACTGCCTCATCAAGGAAAGCCTTAACGCCGGGATATGACTTAAAGTACTGCTCAATATACTCTTTTGCTTCTTTCCTTGATATGGAAAGCCCCTGGCTTAATCCAAAGGAACTGATTCCATATACGATGCCGAAATTAACTGCCTTGGCATTTCGTCTCTGAAGCGGAGTAACCTCGTTAAGAGGAGTATGGAAAACTTCAGATGCTGTAATGGCGTGTATGTCTTCAGCCTTGTTATAAGCCTCAATCAGGTTTTTGTCTCCTGACATATGAGCAAGGATTCTAAGTTCAATCTGTGAATAATCGGCATCAACAAAAACACAGCCATCCTTGGGAATAAAAACTTTCCTTATTCTTCTTCCCATTTCTGTTCGCATGGGTATGTTTTGAAGATTTGGCTCAGTGGAACTGATTCTTCCCGTTGCCGTTATTGTCTGGTTAAAATTCGTATGAATTCTGTGGTCTTCTTCTATATAGTTGGCAAGGCCATCCGCATAAGTGGATTTAAGCTTTGTAAGGCCACGATATTCCAATATATCAACAACTATAGGGTAATCTTCAGCAAGCTTCTCAAGCACATCTGCAGCTGTCGAATATCCGCTCTTGGTTTTCTTTCCTCCCGGAAGTCCAAGCTTTTCAAAAAGCACCTCGCCCAACTGTTTAGGAGAATTGATATTAAAATCTGTACCTGCCGCATTCTTTATACTGCTCTCAAGTTCCTCAATACGTCCCACAAGGGCATCTCCGTATGCTTTAAGGGCGTCTTTATCAACGAGAATGCCCTCTTTTTCCATGTCATATAAAACAGCTGTAAGGGGCATCTCTATCTCTTCATAAAGAGACAGCATTTCAAGTTCACTAAGCTTATCTTTAAGGATTTTGTAAGCCTTATAAGCTATATAAGCCTTGGTGCACAGATAATCCGATACCTTCTTTTCATCGGTGTCAAAAAGCTTTGCAGGATCTTCTTTACCAAACAATTCTTTTTCATTTGGAATTGTTAAGCCAAGATATTCCGAAGCCACGTCCACATAGCTGTAATCATTCTTAAGAGGATTAATAATATAAGCCGCAAGAACAATATCGAAGAAGCATTCGGTTTTGCCTGAATCAAAGAGGCTATACTGGTGCTTAACATCACATGTTGATATAATTGATGACTTGTTAATATCTTTGCATCTGTCCCTTAAATAATCCTTTGACACAAATCCGACAACAGGTACATAATATGCCTCTTCATCAGAAATCACTATGGATGCGCCGACAAGGTCCTTGCCGTCAAAGAGGCAATCGAATCCCACGTAAGGCATTTTTACTGCTTTGTCAAAAACAGCTTCGACATCAGCGAAATCAGTGACTATACTAAAATGCTCCGAGAAGTCGGCAACGCTTTGATTCATTACATTACCTTCAAATCTTCCAAGCATGTTTTTGAATTCAAGTTTCTTAAACAGCTCGTAAGCCTTGGGATTAAAATATCCTTCAGCCTTTGCCTTATCCAAAGCAAAATCAATATCACAATCTGTCTTGATTGTAGCAAGAACCTTTGAAAGATCAGCCAGATTCCTGTTCTCCCTTAAGGATTCTCTTATGGCATTCTTGGAAATCTCTTCAAGATGCTCATATATACCCTCAAGACTTTTATATGTAACCATGAGTTCTCTGGCGGTCTTCTCGCCCACCTTGGGAACTCCGGGAATATTATCGGCGGTATCACCCTGAAGAGCTTTCAGCTCAATAAAGCCATCAGGAGTAACGCCGTAAGTTTCCAAAACATCAGAAGCGTAATAATCTTCTATCTCGGTCTTACCGCCTTTGGTTTTGGGGATTCTGATTTTGATATGTTCGGAAGCAATCTGTAAAAGATCTCTGTCTCCTGATACAAGAGAAACTTCAAGGCCCTTTGCCTCGCTCCTTTTTGCAATGGTACCAAGAATATCGTCTGCCTCAAGGCCTTCCTTCGAAAAGATTGGAACACCCATAGCTTCAAGAACTTCCTTAATAACCGGAACCTGCATTCTAAGTTCTTCGGGCATGGGCTTACGGGTACCCTTGTATTCCTTATAGATCCCGTGTCTGAATGTGGGTGCGGAAGTATCAAAGGCAACAATCAGATACTCAGGTTTTTCCTCATCTATCAGTTTAAAAAGAATATTTAAAAAGCCGTAGACTGCATTTGTATGAAGTCCAGCGGCTGTAGTTAAATCCGGAACGCCATAAAACGCCCGGTTCAAAATACTATGACCATCGATTAAAACAATTCTTTCAGACATACGAAACCTCAAATAATCAGATTAGATAAACAACAAGCATGACAAGCATAATGATAACGGCGCCAAATTCAAGGCCTAAACCGATACGCCAGAACAGTCTGTGCTTTGAAAGAGCTCTTTTTGAATCCGTCAAAAGATTCTTCAGTTCTCCCTCAAGTTCAAGAGAGCCGCCGTCTTCAAGCCTTTTCATACCTTCTGCAACCAGAAACTGCACCGACATTTCTTCCATACAGGCGGGACAGTTTTTGATATGATCAAGGAACTTTTCAAGTTCTCTGTAATTCAATTGATTTTCAATAAAAACCGGAATTAATCTCTCGGCCTCTTTACAAGTCATTAATCGCCCTCATGTGAAATCAAAAAGAAAAAACCTTCGATACACATGTTATCGAAGGTTTAATGCAGGAGATGGGACTTGAACCCACACACTGTCACCAGCGTCAGATTTTGAGTCTGATGCGTCTGCCATTCCGCCACTCCTGCTTTTATTACGGTCAGATAACGACCGAAATCCATGATAACATATATTAAATCCATTTACAAGTTGGATTTGCTAAAAATCTTCTATTTGCCAGTCAATGGGATCAAGCCCGTTTTTAACCAGAAAATCGTTGGTTTTACTGAAGGGCTTGCTTCCGAAAAATCCTCTGTAAGCTGACAGGGGACTGGGGTGAACCGACTTAAGAATCAAGTGCTTGGGATTATTTAACATACTGCACTTTTTTTGTGCCGGAGAGCCCCATAATATAAATACAATAGGTCTGTCAATCTTATTTAGCTGTTCAATAACCGCATCCGTAAAAGTTTCCCATCCCTTTTCTTTATGGGAAAAGGCCTGGTGAGCTCTCACTGTCAAAACTGTGTTGAGTAATAGTACGCCCTGTCTTGCCCACTTCTCAAGATATCCGTTGTTAGGTATCTTACAACCCAGATCATCATTTAATTCCTTGTAGATGTTAACAAGGCTTGGCGGAATCTTAATGCCGGGTTTAACCGAAAAGCAAAGGCCATGAGCTTCTCCGGGTTCATGATAGGGATCCTGACCAAGAATAACAACCTTTACTTTACTAAGAGGTGTAAAGTGAAAGGCGCTGAAAAGTTCATCAGCCGGTGGATAAATAACCTTGGTATTATATTCGTCCTTAACGAAGTTATAAAGTTCTCTATAATATGGCTTTTTAAACTCCTGTTCAAGCACAGGGAGCCAATCATTGTCAATAGCGCTCATTTACATTAGTCCAGTCTTACAGAGACACCCTTATCTCTGAGGAATCTCTTTACATCATTAATCTCAAGTTCCTTGAAATGGAAAAGCGAAGCCACCAGGGCTGCATCAGCTTTAGCATCCGTCAGAACATCATAAAAGTCCTGTTTGCTTCCGGCTCCTCCGGATGCAATAACAGGAACGTTAACATTCTCTGCTATTATTTTGGTTAATTCCAGATCATATCCTTCTTTGGTACCGTCACAGTCCATGCTGGTCAAAAGTATTTCGCCGGCGCCTAAAGACACGGCCTTAATAGCCCATTCAACAGCATCAATACCCATATCTACTCTTCCGCCATTCTTGTAGATATTCCAGCCTGAATTATCGTCTCTCCGCTTGGCATCTATAGCCACAACAACGCACTGACTTCCAAACTTATAAGCAGCTTCACTTATAAGATTCGGATTCATTATTGCAGCAGAATTAATGGAAATTTTATCTGCGCCTTCCCTTAAAAGGATTTTGAAATCATCTACAGTTTTTATTCCACCTCCGACAGTGAAAGGAATAAAAACCTGATTTGCTACTTCTCTTACCCATGCAAGCTGTGTATCTCTTGCGTCAGCCGAAGCAGTTATATCAAGAAATACCAATTCATCGGCTCCCGCAGCATCATAAGCTTTTGCAACGGAAGCGGGATCACCGGCATCTCTTAAGTTAACAAAATTTATCCCTTTGACAACTCTGCCATCCTTTATATCAAGGCAGGGAATGATTCTTTTGGTGTGCATCTTATAACTCCAGGAAATTCTTAATTATTCTAAGTCCAACATCCGAGCTCTTCTCGGGATGGAACTGGCATCCAAAAACGTTGTCCTTCTCAACCGATGCATGTACACATACGCCATAATCGGTTGTGGCAACAACAATTGAAGGGTCCTCTGCCTTCAAATAGTATGAATGCACGAAATATACAAAGCTGCCTTCAGGAATGTCTTTGAATAATCTTCCTTTATTGGGATAATCCAATGAGTTCCAGCCAATCTGAGGTACTTTGAGGCCAAGATTATCAGGTATTTTATGAATATATCCCTTTAATAATCCAAGGCCTATTGCTTCGGGAGATTCATCGCTTCCATCAAATAAAAGCTGGAGTCCTAAGCATATGCCCAAAAAAGGTTTACCGGTTTTTACATAATCATGGATTGTATCAATAAGGTCGTATTTCTTTAACTTATCCATGGCATCGCCAAAAGACCCAACTCCCGGAAGAATTACCTTGGGAGCATCCATCAATACTTTAGGATCTCTTGTCAATATTGCTTCACCACCGCAATAAGCTATGGCTCTTTCTACGCTCTTGATATTACCTGCGTCGTAATCAATTATCGCTATCTTCGAACTGCTCATTATCTGTATTATCTTCCCCGTTCATTAATGCATTCACTCTTTCTTCAAAATATCCATCCTGCAAATAATCAGGGATAATGAGATCTGTTCCATCGACAATCGAACGAACATAGAGTGTATATACGGCATCCTGTTCAATCGCATTGATTCTTTCTGCATCTTCCTCAGAAAGACCGTAGGTCGATAGGATGTCCAGGATTTCATTGTAGGCTGCAGTAGCTTCTGCATCAAAGCCATACAGTGAAGCTTTCTGCATAAAGGCGCTCTTGTTAAGTACAGCATCCAATAAGGAATCCAAAGCATGGTATTCGTCATCAATTGCAAGGTACTCGTAATAACGCTCTTTATTTCTGTTAAGGTAGAGAAGCAGTTCGGCCTTCTTAAACATGTTCTCATCGCCTTCTGTCAGCTTCTTACCATAGAAGTTTCTGTAGCACTCTTCATAATCACCTTTATAAAAGGCGCTTCGAGCTTTCTGTTTGGATACAACATCACCTAAGAAGAATACACAGATAAGAATGGCTGCAAGGAGGGTCAGTGCAAAGCAGAATGTAGCTCTGACTTTCTTCTTTGAAAGCTTCGGTAAAGGTCTGTTGTCAACGGGCTTGGGCTCTTTTTTCTTCTTCTCTTTCTTTTTCTTCTTGCCCTTTTTGCCGCCGTCTCCGCCTTCTTCAGACTCTTCGTCTTCCTTGCCCGCCTGTCTTTCGTGAGGCTCTCTCTCTTCTAACTCCTCTGCTCCTTCAGGCTCGCCTTTTTTACGTTTCTTCTTCTTTTTCTTTTTCTTCTTACCGTCTTCTTCTTCGGCATCAAGCTGGCGGTTTACTTCTTTATTCTCATCGGTGGTTGCACCTTCTGCATCGGCACCGGTAGGATTCTCTTCACCTGCAGGCTCTTCATCCTTCTTTTTCTTCTTGAAAAGATCCTTGAAGGAGAATTTCTCGCCTTCTTCCTCATCATCGTCGTCAGACTCGGTGAGTAACTCCATCATCTTAAGGAAACCGCCTTTTTTCTTAGGAGGTTTTGCACCTTTTTCAGGAATATCATCAAGAGATTCTCCGACTGCAGTTTCTTCACCGTCACCTCCAAGGAGAACCATAAGATCGTCCAGCCCTTCAGAATCAGCCAGAGGTGTTGCAGTCTCTTCAACTTCATCTATGGATGCGAACAGTAAATCTTCAGGGTTCACGGATTCTCCGGCTGCAGAACTGTCTCCTGAATCACCGCCAAAATCAAGGCCCAAATTGTCCATGCCTCCAAAGAGGTTGGGATCAAGGGTTACACCCTCATTAGAAGCTGCCGCTTCTTCCATAACAAGATCTTCCAGTGTAGGCTCACCTATTGCAGGTTCTTCGGCTGCAGGTTCTACTGCAGGCTGTTTAGGTGCAGCGTTTTCATCAGTTTCACCCTTGAAATCGTCTTCAGAAACACCGGCAATTGAAAGTAGCTCAGCAAGACCGTCATCCAAGTCAACGACAGGCTCTTCAACATACTCTTTCTGCTCACTTGAAGGCTCAATAAAGAAGTCTCCAAACATACTCTCTAAAGTAGCATCTTCTGATGATTCAGCAGGTGCTTCTTCTTCGACAGCGGGTGCTTCCTCAGTAGCGGGAACTTCTTCTACCACAGGCGCTTCTTCTACTAAAGGTGTTTCCTCAATTATGGGTTCCTCGATAGTTAGAGGCATTTCCTCCTCTGCTACGGGCGTCTCTTCTATGACAGGCTCTTCAATACTAAGAGGCACTTCTTCCTCTACCACAGGAGCCTCCTCAATGATAGGCTCTTCTATAGTAAGGGGAATCTCTTCCTCAACAACGGGAGCTTCTTCTTCGATTATAGGTTCCTCAATAGTCAGAGGTATTTCTTCCTCTACTACAGGAACTTCTTCTTCAATTATAGGTTCCTCGATAGTCAGAGGCATTTCCTCCTCTACTAGGGGTTCTTCTTCGATTATAGGTTCCTCAATGGTTAAAGGAGCCTCTTCAATGGCAGGTTCTTCGATAGTCAAGGGGGCTTCTTCAATAACAGGTTCCTCTATAGTCAGAGGCGCTTCTTCCTCTACTACAGGCTCCGCCTCTTTTTTACGTCCGAAACGACCGAATAAGCCCTTCTTCTCCTTGGGTTCCTTCTCCTTCTTTCCGCCCTTCTTTGAAGGTGCAGGCTCTTCAGGATCAGGCTCTACGTATTCGTCATTATCGTTCTTGTATAAAAGTTCATTGATTTCCGCAATGGCAGAATCCTTCATGGCATCTGCCATCAAGGCTTCATCAGAAAAATCAATTTGATCTTCAGGTGTGGGATTATCCATAGAAGCAAGAATATCAGCAATCTCAGTATCGGACATGGCTGAAACTTCCTCTCCTGTAGGAGGATTGGCTTCGCTTGTGACGGGAGCAGGTTCGTCTGTTAACCCATCAAAAATTGCCGCAACATCGTCAGCCGTAGGGTCCACAGATGCGGCTTCATTTTCCTTGTCCTGCATAGATTTCAGTAGATTGTCTAAATACTCTTCATTGGAATTCATGAGACTTCCTCGTCAATCGAATTTGTTATAAATCGTATATACAGTTAAGATTATTTTAACACATAGACAATTCTCTATCAAACTAAAACACTAAAGAAATGAAATTTTATAAGCAAAAAATAAGGCGCAGAAATCTGCGCCTTAAATGCTAAATATTTGTCTGTACAAGTTTAGGTCTGTAGCCGTTTTTCTCAAGCTTATTAATGATTTCCATCTTATGCTCTGTTCCGAAGGCTTCCATTGTGATTCTAAGTTCAACGGCAGCTGTTCTGTTGGTGGAAACAAACTGGTTGTGCTCAAGTTTAATAACGTTACCGTTAACGGCAGCAACCACGCCTGCGACCTTGCATAATTCACCGGGTTTATCAGGAAGAAGAACAGATACGGTAAATATTCTGTCTCTAAAGATAAGGCCCTGCTGAACTACGGATGACATGGTAATAACGTCCATGTTACCACCGCTTAAGATTGATACAACTCTCTTGTTCTTTGCTCTGAGTTTCTTTAAAGCAGCAACGCTTAATAGACCGGAGTTCTCAACAATCATCTTATGGTTCTCAACCATATCAAGGAAAGCTGTAACGAGATCGGCATCGTCTACCGTAATAATCTCATCTAAGTTTTTCTGTAAATAAGGGAATAACAAATCGCCGGGTGTCTTAACTGCTGTACCGTCTGCAATTGTGTTTACGCTGGGCAAAGTAACAACCTTACCCTGCTTTAAAGACTCCTTCATGCAGGCTGCACCGGCAGGCTCAACACCGATAACCTTAATCTTGGGATTAAGAAGCTTTGCAAGAGTGGAAACACCTGTCGCGAGTCCACCACCGCCAATAGGTACAAGGATGTAGTCAACCAAAGGCAATTCCTTAAATATCTCCATTGCAATGGTTCCCTGTCCTGTTGCAACTGTCAAATCATTGAAAGGATGAATAAAAGTATATCCTTTCTCTTTGGCAAGCTCATATGCTTTTGCACAAGCCTCATCATAAACATCACCGCATAAAACTACATCTGCTCCGTAGCTTTTGGTTCTGTTTACTTTGATAAGGGGAGTTGTTGTGGGCATAACAATTGTTGCCTTCGCGCCAAAACACGAAGCGGCGTAAGCAACACCCTGCGCGTGGTTTCCTGCTGAGGCTGTAATCATGCCCTTTTTACGCTCTGCATCGCTTAAAGTGCTTATTTTGTAATATGCACCTCTAACCTTATATGCGCCCGTAAACTGCATGTTCTCAGGTTTGAGATAAACTCTGTTTCCTGTGAGTCTGCTGAAATGATCGCTGTAAACAAGTTTGGTTTCAAGAGTTACTTTTTTGACGATTTCACTGGCTTCCTCGAACTTTTCGAGTGTCAGCATGTTCTCATTCCCCATGTTATTCTACTCCTCTGAATTGTCTATATCGAATAAGGCGTTAACAAACGCATTCGAATCAAATTTCTGAAGGTCGTCTATTGTTTCACCGACTCCTATGTATTTAACAGGTACCTTTAGTTCGGACTGAATGGCTATGGCAATTCCGCCCTTGGCTGTGCCATCCATCTTGGTAAGAATAATACCGGTAAGATTGGCAACTTCACCAAATTCCTTGGCCTGCATCATAGCATTCTGGCCTGTAGTTCCGTCAAGAACAATGAGATTCTCTCTATGAGCGTCAGGATACTCTCTGTCGATTATCCTGTTCATTTTCTTAAGCTCTTCCATGAGATTCTTCTTGTTATGAAGACGTCCTGCGGTATCAATCAACAATACGTCTACATTCCTTGCTTTCGCAGCGTTAACAGCGTCAAAAACAACACTTGCAGGATCGGTTCCCTCTGCAGCCGAAATAATGGGGCAATCTGCTCTGTCGGCCCACTCTTTAAGCTGTTCTCCTGCCGCCGCTCTGAAAGTGTCAGCTGCGCCTATAAGAACTTTGCGGCCTTTACCCTTCAATATGCCGGCAAGCTTACCGACTGATGTGGTCTTACCAACGCCATTAACACCGATAACAAGAATAACCGACTGCTTATCTTCAAAATCATAAGCCGTTTCGCCAACAGTCATCTGTTCTCTGATGGACTTAATCAGTAATTCCTTACAAACGCTTCTGTCCCTGATGCTCTTCTCTTTAACTTCAGCTCTTAATCGATCGATTATTTCGGTTGTGGCATTAACTCCCACATCACCCATAATAAGCTGTTCTTCCAGCTCCTCAAAGAAATCGTCATCAACATATGAATCAGATGAGAAAGCCGCATCAAGTCCCGCAATAATATTATTTCTGGTTTTGCTTAAGCCTTGTTTTAATCTGGAAAAAAATCCGCTTTTCTCTTCGCTCAATATAATGTCTCCTAATCGTCCAAATCTTTA
>JAFZSQ010000095.1 GCA_017619295.1 Lachnospiraceae bacterium | reverse complement strand
CTTGAGTCAGAGATGAAGCAGTACAAGCAGCAGGATGAGGACGTTCTTTCATACGCACTCTTCCCTCAGGTTGCTACAGACTACTTCAAGTATCGTCAGGCTCAGCAGGAGAAGGTTGATGTATCTATTGCAGATACAAAGAACGGAGCATATCCCGTTTAATTTCTTTTCAAATTTTGCTAAATTTACCCCTCACACTTGTGAGGGGTATTTTTGTGGTATAATCTAAGTCATGAACACTGAAATCAGAGAAATATTAGAGAAACTTGACAGAAAAGAGATATCAGTAGATGATGCTCTTTTGCAAATAAAGAAGGAGCCTTATGAGGATCTTGGCTATGCCAAGGTGGACCTTCATCGTAATGCCATTCAGGGACTTACGGAGGTTATTTATGGAGCCGGAAAGACCCCTGAGCAGATTATAGGAATCGTTAAGAGCCTTAGAGACAATGGGAATAAGACGATTCTTATAACCAGAATGGATGCTGAGAAGGCAGCTGCGGTTTCTTCTGAGGTTAAACTTGATTACGATCCTGTTTCAAGAATAGGAATAGCAGGAGAGAAACCTAAGCCAAACGGAAGAGGCAAGATAGTTGTGGCCACAGGCGGAACCAGCGACATGCCGGTTTCTGAGGAGGCGGCAATTACAGCTGAAGCTTTGGGAAATGAAGTGGTCCGTGTTTACGATGTTGGAGTTGCCGGTTTACATAGGCTACTTGATCACATGGATGAGATAATGAGTGCCACGGTTATTATTGCGGTTGCAGGCATGGAAGGAGCTTTGGCAAGCGTTATAGGCGGTCTGGCTGACTGTCCCGTTATAGCTGTACCTACAAGCGTGGGTTACGGTGCAAGCTTTGAAGGTTTATCCGCACTTTTATCAATGCTTAATTCATGTGCCAGCGGAGTTGCCGTTGAGAATATTGATAATGGCTTTGGAGCAGGGTATTTTGCTTCAATGATTAACCATATAAAGTAAAACAAGGAGATGAGGGGTATGAAGACACTTTACATTGATTGCGGAATGGGCGCAGCAGGCGATATGCTTTCAGGTGCACTTTTGGAACTTATGCCCGACATTCCCGGAACAATAAATGAACTTAATGCAATAGGTGTTCCCGGTGTTATTTTCAAGAGAAAGAGCGCTGAGAAATGCGGTATTAAGGGAAGTCAATTTGTAGTAACTGTATATGACGAAGAAGAAGGGGAAGAGCATGATCATCATCACGAGCATGATCATGACCACAATCACGACCATGACCACCATCATGAGCATCATCATGGAAGAACCCTTGAAAGAGTTGAGAAAATAATAAACGGACTTAAACTAGACACGGATGTTAAGAATGAAGTTCTGAATGTATATAAACTTATTGCGGGAGCGGAGAGCAAGGTACACGGCCAGGTAGTGGAGATGATTCATTTCCATGAGGTAGGCGATTTGGACGCTATCGCAGATATAACTGCTTTTTGCTATATGCTTAAGAAGATTAAACCCGAGAAGGTTGTGGCTTCACCGGTAAACGTGGGATCGGGCCAGGTTAAGTGCGCCCATGGAATTCTTCCTGTTCCTGCACCGGCTACGGCGGTTTTGCTTTCAGGAATTCCAAATTACGGTTCAGAGATTAAGGGAGAACTTTGTACACCTACAGGAGCGGCTCTTCTTAAGAATTTCGTGGACGAGTATGACGATATGCCTGTGATGACTTCCGAAGCTATAGGCTATGGCCTTGGCAAGAAGGATTTTGAGAGAGCCAACTGCGTAAGAATGTTCTTTGGTGAGGAATATATTCCTACCTCGGAAAAAAGACAGAAGAGATACGCATCCATTAAGAAGGCAACCTCGGACGAAGTGGTTGGTGAAACTGTGACAGAGCTTGTCTGTGATGTGGATGACATGACCGGCGAGGAGATTGGTTTTGCCTGTGAGAACCTGCTTACGATGGGAGCTTTGGATGTTTTCACAGTTGCGATTTCAATGAAGAAAAACAGACCCGGAACCGAGATTCACGTTCTTTGTAATGAAGACGATAAGGATGGTTTGACTGTAGGATTATTCAAATATACATCCACTCTTGGAATCAGGGAGAAAACTTACAACAGATATATACTTAAAAGAGCCACGGAAGTCATTGACACGCCCATGGGACAGGTCAGACTGAAAAAGTCAGAGGGATTCGGTACCGAAAAGGCGAAATATGAGTACGAGGATCTGGCATGGATAGCAAGAGAAAAGAAAGTGAGTCTTGCGGAGGCCAGAAAGATGGTTGATGAAGTTTTAGGAAACCAAAAGAAGAAATAATCAAAAGGGCCAATCAGGAATAATTCCCGATCGGCCCTTTTTTATATTAGTTGAGGGTTTCCATTAATTTGTTTGCAAGCTCTTCATCGCTTAAAGCTTTAAGATTCTCGATTGAATCCTGTACCCAGCTGTTATTGTGGGTGATTTTTGTCTTATTGCCGGTGAAGGCATTCTCTAAAGCAAAGTATATTTCCTGGGTTGTTTCTTCGTTGGCGTCATCATAATATGTGGTTTGCTCGGCACCGGTTTCATCGGTATATGTGTAAACCGAACCAAGGGAGACGAAGTTTACCTTGTCATCTTTAACGGTGAAGAAATACTTGGTCTCGGCACTTTCCGAAGCACCTGACTTGGTGAAATCAAAGGCGGGATAGTAGTAAGTATCGCCGTCAAGGTATACATCTGACTGGCTGCCTCTGTACATGCTTAAATCAGCTTCTGAAAGGCCTTCCATACCTTCCTGGTCCGAATAAGTTACCTGGAGTTCTGTCAATGCGCCTGTGGCAGGATCCACATGGTAGAAGTGGTTAACTGAGAAAAATCCGCTTCCTGCTGCGTATGAAGTTACAAGCTCAATGCTTCCGTCTGAGTTGTAATCGTAAGTTCTAATAGCCAATCCTGAAGGGTCTTCGCATACAAGCCACTGGTCTTTATTCTGAACGAAGGCATTTACTATTGCCTCGTAGTCGGGTATATCAGCGAAATCATCACCTGTGGATTCCTCGGTTGATGCCTCGGCATTTACGGAATCAGCAGTTGGTGTGCCCCCGTCTGCTGTTTCTGTTACCTCTTCAAATAAACCGGTTCCTGCCTTGGCTGTTTCGGCATTTAGGCCACATGCACCCAACGAGCTTGTTACGGCAAGGGAAACGGCCGCTATAATAATGTTTTTCAAGTTGTACTTTTTCATTTTCTCCACCTCACTGTCTTTATGTGCAACTTGGGGACAGACCCCTTTTTGCACCGTGCAGTTTGGGGACTGTCCCCGAACTGCACATATATAGTAACAGGGGAAGGTGGAGGAATTATGGATGATTATCTTAAGATTTGTTAAAGATTGGGGTTGAATTGTTACGAGAGTGTGTTAAAATAATAACAAATGTTAAAACAAACCTATAGGAGGATTTTGATATGGGAAGAAAAGTAGTACTCGCAGGCGCTTGTCGTACAGCCATTGGTACAATGGGGGGCACATTGAGCGGCATTCCTGCACCTGATTTGGGAACAATTGTTGTAAAGGAAGCTATGAAGAGAGCAGGCATTAAACCTGAACAGGTTGATGAGGTTTATATGGGCTGTGTAATTCAGGCGGGTCTTGGCCAGAACCCTGCAAGACAGGCTGCAGTAAATGCAGGCATTCCTGTTGAGGTTCCCGCAACAACAATAAACGTTCTTTGCGGTTCAGGACTTCATTGTGTTAACCTTGCTGCAAAGCTTATTGCCTCAGGTGATGCCGATATCATCGTAGCAGGCGGTATGGAGAACATGAGTAAGGCACCTTACCTTCTTTACGATGCTCGTTTCGGTTACAGAATGGGCGCTGCAAAGATGGATGATGCAATGATCAGAGATGCACTTACAGATGCTTTTGGCGGATACCACATGGGTATTACAGCAGAGAACATTTGCGAACAGTGGGGACTTACAAGAGATCAGCTTGACGAGTTCGCTGCATGGAGCCAGCAGAAGGCTGAGAAGGCCATTGCAGATGGCAAGTTCAAGGATGAGATAGTTCCTGTAGAAGTTAAGAAGAAAAAAGAGACAATTATTTTCGATACAGACGAAGGTCCCAGAAAGGGAGTTACCAAGGAAAACATCAGCGGCCTTAAGCCCGCATTCAAGCCTGAAGGCGGAATGGTAACCGCAGCAAACTCATCAGGAATCAACGATGCAGCTGCAGCTATTATCGTTATGAGTGAAGAGAAGGCTAAAGAGCTTGGCGTTAAACCCATGGGTACATGGATTGGCGGAGAACTTGCAGGTGTTGAGCCCAGAATCATGGGAATCGGCCCTGTAGCAGCTACAAGAAAGGTTATGGCTAAGACAGGCTATAAGATTGAAGACTTCGACCTTATTGAGGCAAATGAGGCCTTTGCTGCACAGTCTGTTGCAGTAGGACACGACCTTGGATTTGATATGGATAAGCTTAATGTTAACGGCGGAGCAATTGCTCTCGGCCATCCCGTTGGCTGTTCCGGTACAAGAATTCTTGTTACACTTCTTCATGAGATGGAGAAGAGAGATGCTAAGAAAGGCCTTGCAACCCTTTGCGTCGGTGGCGGAATGGGATGTGCGGCAATCGTTGAAAGAGATTAATACGATTCGAATTGAAATCGGGGGCAAATGCCCCCGATTTTTGCGTTATACCACTACATCTTGTGTTTGACAGAGCAGGGTGGCTTCCTGTAAAATAACAAGTGTTATAATGAAAATGGTCAGGGGACTTAGGAGGTATATTATGGCTAGAAAAGAGTCAATCACTATCAACGACATTTTAAATACCGGTTTTGAAATGGCAAAAGAAGAGGGTATCAGAAATGTCACCGCAAGAAAGGTAGCTGCAAAAGCGGGTTGTTCGACTCAGCCTATTTTCAGGGTCTACAAGAATATGGAGGAATTATGGACTGCGGTTTACGGCAAGGCAAGCGAGTGCTTTGAGGAATTCTATCGCAGTTTCGACAAGAAGAGCAAAATGCCCTTTGTCGACTTGGGAATGGCTTATATTTCATTTGCAATGAAATATAAGAATCTTTTTATGCTTCTCTTTGTAGAGGATGTGGGAGTAGGAAAACCTTTATATGAGGTATTGAACGGCACCGAGGGTAACGTCATCAAAGAGATTAACGCTGCCAAGGAATTGGGATGCGCCAAGCCTCAGGATATGTTTATGCGTATGTGGATCTTTATCCATGGTGCAGCATGCATGAGCTTAAACGGCGACTACGATCTTTCCATGGAAGAGACAGGAAAGCTTTTGGAGGAATCCTACAACAGCTTTGCCGCTAACTTATAAAACTTAGGGATGAATTTATGGATATAAATACAGATATTATTACTAGAATAAAGCAGATGTATCCCACCATGAGCAAGAGCCACAAAAGGATAGCGGGATATATCACAGACCATTACGATCAGGCCGTTTTCATGACGGCAGCAAAACTTGGAAGCGAACTTGATATCAGTGAATCCACAGTTGTCAGATTCGCAGCCGGAATCGGATACGAGGGTTATCCTCAGTTCCAGAAAGCCCTTGAGGACTGGGTTAAGGGACAGCTTAACTCTGTTCAGAGAATCGGCGTTAAATATGCCGGAAGAAGCCAGTCAGAGGTCTTAACAAGCGTTTTAAACGCAGATATTGAGAAAATCCAGGACACAATCGTTAATCTGGATACAGAAGCTTTTACCATGGCGGTAGATATAATTCTAAACGCCAAGAACGTTTATATCATGGGAATCAGAAGCTGCGAACCTCTTGCAAGCTTCTTGCATTTCTATTTGAACATGATAAGAGGAAACGTGTATATCCTTAACACCACAAGTGTTACGGAAACCTTTGAGCAGATGATAAGAATCGACTCAAAGGATGCTTTCATCGGTATCAGTTTCCCCAGATATTCCATGCGTACTCTTAAGGCAATGGAATTTGCTAACGACCGTAATGCAAAGGTTATAGCCATTACTGATTCACAGCATTCGCCCATGAATCTCTACTCAAGCTGCAACCTTTTTGCCAGAAGCGACATGGTCTCCATTGTTGACTCTCTTGTGGCGCCTTTAAGCCTTATTAACGCTCTTGTTGTAGAGCTTTGCTTAAAGTGTCCCGATGAGGTTAAAAAGAGCCTTACAATGCTGGAGCAGACCTGGAATAACTATCAGGTTTACCTTAATGATGAAATTGATTTCATCGACGAGGAACCTATGCTTAATTATCCGTTAAAGAAGGAAGATGCCGGTGATTTATGATGTTTGTGTCGTAGGCTGCGGCGCAGCCGGAATGATGGCAGCTTACGCTGCTGCTTCATCGGGTAAAAAAACGGTTATTATCGAAAAAAATGAGAAGGCCGGAAAGAAAATATATATTACCGGCAAAGGCAGGTGTAATGTAACAAACGCCTGTGATGTAACCGATTTTTTCAGTCACGTTATAACTAACGAAAAGTTCTTATACAGCAGCATTTATGGCTTTACAGCCATGGATGTCATGAGCCTCATAGAAAGTTACGGGTGTAATCTTAAGGTCGAGCGGGGAGAGAGAGTTTTCCCTGTTTCCGATCATTCCTCGGATATCATTAAGGCAATGGTTAATGCCGTAAAAGATAAGGACGTTGAGATTCGCTTTAACACCGATGTTACAGACATCTTAAGTGAAACCGATGGTGAAGGAAATACCGTTGCCACAGGTGTTAAGCTGTCCGATAAGAGTAAACTTACCGCAAAGAAGGTAATTATAGCCACAGGCGGATTGTCATATCCTTCAACCGGTTCCACGGGAGACGGCTATAAATTTGCAGAAAAATTCGGCCATAAAATTGTTCCCACAGCCCCTTCGCTGGTGGCTCTTGTCACCAGGGAAAAGTGGCCTTCGGATTTGATGGGATTAAGCCTTAAAAATGTTTCTGTGAATCTTTCAGATAAGGCCACGGGTAAGAACATATATAACGGCTTCGGAGAGATGCTTTTCACTCATTTTGGTGTAAGCGGACCCTTGATTCTTACCGCAAGCTGTTATTACGTAAAGAAGTTTCGAGGCAGGGAGGCGGACTTGTCCATTGACCTTAAACCTGCTCTTGACGAAGAGACTTTGGACAAGAGACTTGTGAGAGAGTTTGAGGAAAACAAAAACAAGAATTTTGCCAATGCCGTAGGAAGCCTTTTCCCCGGGAAGCTTATTCCCGTAATGGTTAAGCTTTCGGGAATATCGGGGGAACGTAAGGTTCATGAGATAACCAGAGAGGAAAGACTTTCCTTTGTGAAGCTTATAAAGAATCTGCCTCTTACGGTTGTTAAAACCGGCGACTTCAACGAAGCCGTCATCACCCAGGGTGGCGTCGATGTGAAGGAAGTAAATCCTCACACAATGGAATCAAAAAAAGTAAAGAATTTGTATTTCGCAGGCGAGGTTTTGGATGTGGATGCACAGACGGGAGGATACAACCTTCAGATAGCCTGGTCCACAGGGCATCTTGCCGGGGAATCATGTTAGGAGAATTATATGGGATACAGTATCGCAATTGATGGACCTGCAGGAGCAGGAAAAAGTACAATCGCTAAAAAAATCGCAAAGGATGAAGGACTTATCTATGTTGATACAGGTGCAATGTACCGTGCTATGGGAATTCATCTTTTGAATAACAATATCCCCGCCGATGATGAGGCAGCCATAAGCGCAGAGTGCAAAAATGCTGATATCACCATTAAGTACGAAAACGGAGAACAGCAGGTTTTTCTTAACGGAGAAAACGTTACCGGAAAGCTTCGTACCGAAGAAGTGGGTGACATGGCTTCAAAGTGCAGTGTTTTTGCGGCTGTAAGAACCAAACTTGTGGAGCTTCAGCAGAAGCTTGCGAAAACCGCGGATGTCATCATGGATGGCAGAGATATAGGAACTGTGGTTTTACCTGATGCAAATGTTAAGATTTTCCTTACAGCGAGCAGTGCGGTAAGAGCCAAGAGACGTTTTGACGAACTTGTTGCAAAGGGCGTAAAAGCTGACATCGACGAGATCGAGAAGGACATTATCGAGAGAGACAAGAGGGATATGACAAGAGAGAATTCGCCCTTAAGACAGGCGGATGACGCTATTCTTGTGGATACCTCTTACATGAATATAGACGAAGTGTGCAAGACAATCGAAGATATAGCGCACGAGAAGGGCGGAAGAGCTTAATGGAAGTTAAGTTGGCAAAGTCCCTAGGCTATTGCTTTGGTGTGGAGAGAGCGGTTGAGAAAGCCTACTCGCTTTTGGACCAGGGCCAAAAGATATATACCTACGGACCGATTATTCACAACGAATCCGTTGTGGCAGACCTTGAGAAGAAAGGTGTCGGAATAATTGAATCAATTGATGATATTGCAGGGCTTAATGAGGGAAGTGTGGTCATCAGAGCCCACGGAGTCTCGAAAGCGGTGTATGATGCTTTGGACGAAAAGGGCCTTGAAATCATCGATGCCACATGCCCCTTTGTAAAACGTATACACAATACGGTGTCAAAAGAGAGCGCAGACGGCACAGATATCGTGATTGTAGGCAATGCCGGGCACCCCGAAGTTCTGGGAATTGTGGGGTGGTGCGAGAACGGCGCAACCGTCATAGAAAGTGAAGAGGAAGCAGAGGCTTACACGAACGAATCCGGCAGAAAAATCTGTATAGTTTCCCAAACGACTTTTCAAGCCGAGAAATTTCAACATATAGTTGATATTATTCAGAAAAAAGGTTACAATGTTATTGTTGTGAACACTATATGTAATGCGACAGAAGATAGACAATTAGCAGCTGAGGAATTGGCAGCCGAAGCTGATGCAATGATTGTTATCGGGGGGAAGAACAGCTCTAACACGAAAAAGTTATTTGAGATATGTCGCAAGAGATGCGTGCACACATATTTTATTCAAACACTGGATGACTTGCATTTAGAACTACCTAAATCAGTTCGGCTGGTGGGAATTACTGCAGGGGCCTCGACCCCAAACAAAATCATTGAGGAGGTTCAAAATTATGTCAGAATTAACTTTTGAACAAATGCTTGAGGAATCATTTAAAACAATACATGCAGGAGAGGTAGTTGAAGGTAAAGTCATCGATGTTAAGCCCGACGAGATTATCGTTAACATTGGATACAAAGCTGACGGTATTCTTCCCAAGAACGAATACAGCAACGATTCAAGCATCGACTTGACTACCGTTGTTAAGAAAGACGATCCTATCACTGTTAAAGTCGTTAAGGTTAACGACGGTGAGGGACAGGTTCTTCTTACATACAAACGTCTCATTGCTGATCAGGGAAGTGAGAGAATCAAAGAAGCATTCGAGAATCACGAAGTACTTAAAGCTACAGTTGCTCAGGTTCTTGAGGGCGGCTTAAGCGTAGTGGTTGACGAAGTAAGAATCTTCATCCCCGCAAGCCTCGTTTCAGACACATACGAGAAGGATCTTTCCAAGTATGCAGGACAGGAGATTGAGTTTTTTGTAAGCGAATAAAATCCCAGAAGATGAAGATACATCGGCGACAGAAGACAGCTTCTTACAGCTAAGAGAGAAGAGGCTCAGAAGGCTTTATTCGAGAAGATTAAAGTCGGCGACGTTGTTACCGGTACAGTTAAGAATGTGACCGATTTCGGTGCATTTATAGATCTTGGCGGAGCAGATGGACTCCTTCACATCTCAGAGATGAGCTGGGGAAGAGTAGAGAATCCCAAGAAGGTATTCAAGGTTGGTGATGAAGTTAAAGTATTCATCAAGGAGATTTCCGGAACCAAGATTGCTCTTTCATGCAAATTTGATGATGCTAACCCTTGGAAAGATGCAGCTAAGGAATATGCAGTTGGCAACGTAGTTACAGGTAAAGTTGCAAGAATGACTGACTTTGGCGCATTCGTTGAGATTAAGGAAGGCGTTGACGCACTTCTTCATGTTTCACAGATTTCCAAAGATCATATTGACAAACCTTCAGATGTTTTGAAACTTGGCGATGAAGTTACAGCAAAGATTGTTGACTTCAACGAAGCTGACAAGAAGATCAGCTTAAGCATCAAGGCTCTTATCGCTCCCGAACCTGAAAAGGAAGAGGCTAAGGAAGAGGATGACGCTGATGAAGTTTCTGTAGACATCGATGCAGTAATTGCAGCAGAAGCAGAGGAAGCTAAAGAAGAGAACTAAAGCGCTATATAATTGATTTTCTGCAAGGAGGATTTGTTATGGCTTTTGATTACGAGTATTTGGTTAAGGCTGTTTATGATCTTACGAAAATAGATTTGAACTCTTACAAAGAGAAACAGATGAAGCGCCGTATTGACGCGCTGATTTCCAAGAACGGTGTCAAGGGGTATGACAAGTACGTAGAATGTCTTAAGACCAATAAGGATATGTTTGATGAGTTCATCAACTACATAACCATTAACGTGTCTGAATTCTATCGTAACCCTGACCAGTGGCAATTACTTGAGAAAAATGTTCTTCCTGCACTGATTAAGAAATATGGCGAGAACCTTAAAATCTGGAGCGCAGCTTGTTCTACGGGAGATGAGCCTTATACCCTCGTAATGGTACTTTCAAAGTTCATGCCCTTAAACAAGATTAAGATTTATGCTACAGACCTTGATAAGACGGTTATCGGCAAGGCTAAAGTAGGTCTCTACAACGAGAAGAGTTTAGCAGGCCTTCCAAAGGAATTTAAGGATAAGTATTTCACCAAGATCGGAACATCCTACCAGATTTCCGATGAAATCAAATCCCGTGTTGAATTTAAGGAGCATAACCTTTTAAGAGACACATATCCTACCAACTATCACCTGATAGTATGTCGTAACGTGCTTATCTACTTCACAGAGGAAGCAAAGGACGAGGTATTCAAGAAGTTCTGTCAGGCGCTTGTTCCGGGAGGTTATCTCTTCATCGGAAGTACAGAGCAGATTATCAACCATAAGGAGTTGGGATTCGACAGACAGAGTTCATTCTTCTATGTGAAACCCGAGAAATAAGGAATAATAATAAGCGGTGTGATTCGAATGAATCGCACCGCTTTTTTGTATGCTTGTTTATGCCTGGCCCTGTCCCAATCCGATGTAAGTCAAGATGTGTGTAGCATAGCCGGAGAAGAGTTCACGGTTTTTCTTGATTTCATCTGTCAGTTCAAAGTACATATCCTTGGACAGGTAATCCTTCTTGAAGAAGGGGGTAATAATGGGCTCCCATTCCGGAATGTAAGTGGAAATTCTTCTGGTGTAACAGTTGGAGGCCTTGGCGGGAGTTCTGTGAGCTTTATCGACAAAACCTGCAACGGATTTGTGGAGAGCCACATCCTCCTCAGGAAGATAGTAGTAATCTTTAAAGTTGGAGTAGAAGTATTTAAGTTCCTTTTCGTAGATGGGAACTTTAATAACCACCTCTTCATCTTTAGCTGAGAAATAACAGCCTTTTGCCGAACCGCTTATGGGAGTGGGAATGCCTGAGGGAATCTTTGCCGTCAGAACAAGTTCCTTGCACTCTTTGCCGTGGACATCGGTGTAGGTGTTGGCTGATGCCGCAACCACGGTAAGAGGACCTGCAAACAAATCAAAATAATTAAGCATGGGTAGAATTGCCAACATTCCCAACAGGTCGTCTCTGTTATGAAGGAACAGGTCGTTTTCCTTTTCGGGATCATGGTCTTTCACATAGGCGTGATATACACCGATTAAATCGCCTCCGCTGTAGGGGTCTTCCCTGTGTATCCCCAAGAACTTCTCAATGGTTTTCTGCTTGCAGTTGGGAAGCCTTAACATGGACTTGTAGGGATTGATTCTTCTGTATAAATCAACACCCTCAAGACGCTCCAGGGCGTTCTCCATTTTATACTGCTTTGCTTTTTCTTTTAAAAACGGAATATCGAAATTGTTTCCGTTAAAGTGTACCAATACCTTAAATGAGGATGAGAAAGTAAAGAAAGCTGAAAGTACATCCTTTTCCGACTCATATGTATCGGCCATAAACTGGGTAATTACGTAACCCTTGCCGTTATTCCATACACAGCCAATGAGATATAAAGCAGACCCTTTGGCCGTAAATCCGGTTGTTTCGATGTCGACAAAAAGGATATCCTTAGGGTCGGCTATCTTTTCAATGGGATAGCTTAATTTGTAATCACTAAGAAATATTTCCCTTTTTTTCATTATAGAAAATCCTTCCTAAAATTCAGTCGCTAAGTGTTTTTATTATATCATAAATAGAGTATAATAAAAAAGATGTTTGACTTTTTAAGAGAGAGGGATATCTATGGCACGACTTACATTTAAAGGCGGCATTCACCCTTATGACGGTAAAGCGTTGTCCAAGGACAAACCCATTCGTGAGGTTTTGCCCAAGGGCGATTTGGTTTACCCTGTTTCACAGCATATCGGTGCACCCGCGACTCCGGTTGTGGCTAAAGGTGACAGAGTATTAAGAGGCCAGTTGATAGCGGAAGCTACCGGCTTTGTTTCTGCGCCTATTTATTCTTCGGTTTCCGGCACTGTTAAGTGCATTGAGCCAAGAAGAGTGGTTACAGGAGATTTAATTAACAGCATCGTCATCGAAAATGACGGATTGTATGAAGAAGTTGAATATGAAGCAGGAAGGGAACTGGAAGAGTATTCAAAAGAAGAAATTATTGAGAGGGTTAAAAAGGCAGGAGTAGTAGGAATGGGTGGCGCGGGCTTCCCCACATTCATTAAGCTGTCTCCAAAGGACCCCGACGCTATCGATTATTGCATCGTTAACTGCGCCGAGTGTGAGCCTTATCTTACCAGCGATTACCGAAGAATGATCGAGGAGCCTGAGAAGGTTGTAGAGGGCCTCAGAGTAATGCTCAGACTCTTTGACAACGCTCACGGTATTCTTGCGGTGGAAGACAATAAGCCTGAAGCTATAAGAAGATTAAAGGAAATCGTTAAAGCTGATCCTTTGATTTCTGTTAAGGCTCTTAAGACCAAATACCCCCAGGGTGCTGAGCGTCAGCTGATTTATGCCACCACAGGACGAAGCATTAATTCCAAAATGCTTCCCGCTGATGCAGGTTGCGTGGTTGATAACGTTGATACTGTTGTAGCAATCAGAGCGGCTGTTCTTGAAGGAAAGCCCCTGATGGAAAGAATAGTAACCGTAACAGGTGACGCAGTAGCTGATCCCAGAAACTTTAAGGTACATATCGGAACCAATTACAGTGAACTTATTGAGGAGGCCGGCGGTTTTAAAACTGAGCCTGTAAAGATCGTATCCGGCGGTCCTATGATGGGATTCGGAATATTCGATCTGGACCTTCCTACCACCAAGACAGCCAGTGCGCTTTTGGCACTCACAAAGGATGATGTGTCCGAGATGGAGCCTACAGCATGCATTAATTGCGGACGCTGTGTTGAGGCCTGCCCCGGAAACGTTGTTCCCAAGCTCCTTGCTGAGTATGCCGAGAACGGTGACGAGGAAGCCTTCATAAAGAATAACGGAATGGAATGTTGCGAATGCGGTTGCTGCAGTTTCATCTGTCCCGCCAAAAGACCATTAACCCAGGCTATCAAGTCCATGCGTAAGATTTGCCTGGCAAAGAAAAAGAAGTAGGAGGAGAAGACATGAGCATGATGAAAGTTTCATCCAATCCCCATGTCAGGTCAAAGGAATCTACAAGTTCCATTATGCTTCTTGTAGTTGTGGCTTTGCTTCCTGCTTTCGGATTTGGAATTTATAATTTCGGCATTATGGCTGCCGTACATGTACTTATCACCATAGCGGCCTGCGTGCTTACAGAGTTTGTATTTAACCTTATTATCAAAAAGAAACAGACGGTTTCCGATTTGTCGGCCGTTGTTACGGGTATGCTTTTGGGACTTAACCTTCCCGTAGGTGCACCCTGGTGGATAGGAATCCTCGGAGGCTTTTTCGCAATTCTTGTTGTTAAATGTCTCTTCGGAGGACTTGGCGAGAACTTTATGAACCCTGCATTGGGTGCAAGATGTTTCCTCGTTATTTCATTCCCCGCAATAATGACAAACTTTAACTGTGATGCATATTCGGGTGCAACACCTTTGGCTTTGCTTAAGAACGGCCAGGAGGTTAACATCCTTGATATGGTTATCGGAAGAACAGGCGGTACCATCGGTGAGACCAGTGTTATCGCAATAGTAATCGGAGCGTGCATTTTGCTTGCAACAGGTGTAATTGACCTAAGAATTCCCGGTTCCTATATTGTTTCTTTCGTGATTTTTGTTGTAATCTTCGGGGGCTACGGATTTAATCCTGCTTATATCGCAGCACAGCTTTCCGGTGGCGGACTTATGCTTGGAGCATTCTTCATGGCCACAGATTACGTAACACGTCCTGTTACCGTAAAGGGTCAGTACGTATACGGAATAATACTGGGTGTACTTACAGGTATATTCAGAATTTTCGGACCTTCGGCAGAGGGTGTTTCCTATGCCATTATCTTAAGCAACCTTTTGGTTCCTTTGATTGAGAAATGGACTATGCCCAAGGCGTTCGGAGCAGGAGGTAAGAAGCATGAATAAGAGAAGCGACTTACAAAATCTTCTTCACGATGCCGGAATCCTGGTTGCTATCACATTGATAGCCGGAATTCTTCTTGGACTTGTTTATTCGGTTACAAAGGAGCCCATCAGATATCAGGAAGAACTGGCATTGCAGAATGCCTGCAAGGAAGTGTTTGCAGGTGCCACATCTTTTGAAGACTATGATTATGACCTGGAGAAGGCTAACACCGTTATTCAGGGCGGCGGATACAACGCTGTTACACTGAGCGATACAATTCGATGCGCACTGGACGGAAGCGGCAATCCCATAGGTTATGTTTTGACTGTTACATCATCAGAGGGTTACGGCGGAGATATTAAATTCACCATGGGTATCAAAAACGACGGAACTCTCAATGGAATTTCGATCCTTGACATCTCCGAGACTGCAGGTCTTGGTATGAGAGCGGATG
>JAFZSQ010000094.1 GCA_017619295.1 Lachnospiraceae bacterium | reverse complement strand
TTTGGCTAAAGATATTATGAAGTTTTATGGAATAATGAGAGACAACAAACAGGATATTAAGCTTCTTTACGGGGATGGATTGTTCCATGTATTCCCCTTTTATCCCATGCCCGAAAGTGATGAGGCAAATGGGATGATCGCAGCTTTTATCCGCGACTAGACTAAGAAAACGAGGAAAAATGAATTATAAGATTGTAGTAGACAAAGAACATCCGATTACGGAAGAGTACTTAAAGGAAGTCAGACTGATTTCCATTGAGACCGACACGGACCACAGAAAGACAAAGATTGAGAGAGCAGCCTATGAGGCTTTCCTTGATTTGAGAGATTACCTTTTACTTAAGGAAAACATTACCATAGGAATTGACTCAGCCTACAGAAGCGTCGAGTACCAAAAGAAGCTGATGCAGGAGTTTATCGATAAGTACGGGGAAGAGTACGCAAGAGAAATCGTAGCGGAACCCGGAACCAGCGAGCATCATACGGGACTTGCAATCGATATCTGCCCCAAGATTCTTGGACAGTGGGTTGTGGAGAACGACGATATGCTTAAGATGGAAGAGGTATTTGACAAGATTCATGCCGCACTTCCATACTTTGGATTCAGATTGACCTTTCCGAAAGAAAACATGGAAAAACCAGGGTCCGTATACGAACCCTGGCATATAAGATACATGGGTGGCTCTAAATAATGAATTTAAGCTGCTCGGCACATAATGTGACAGTGATGTCAGTTGCCTTTGTTTCCACCTCTCCGTCGGTATGAACCCAAAGGGGAGTATCGATGTGAACTCTGGCTTTCTTAGCTTTGTAGGGAGCCAGACCTTTAATCGAGAAGTGAGTTCCCTTGGCGGCCTTCGGAAGGGCCATCATAAAGGTGGGAATGGAAACTGCACCTACAGTACAAAGATCTAAAATCCCATCGGAGTAATCCGCATCGGGACAGAACTTAAATCCGCCGCCTTGGAATTTATGATTCATAAAGGCGATAAAGAAGATTTTATCAAAAACAATAGGAGTTTCGGAGTCATCAAGCCACAGTTTGCAGGGTGACTTGGGTGCGCTGAACACCTGCTTGATTCCGATTCCGCCATAAGTCAATTTACCAAGACCGATTTTGTTAAGTCGGTCTTTCATTTTGGAACGCATTGCCTCAGCGCATACTGCAGCGTCGAAGCCGATTCCCGCAGAAACGGCGAATCTTCTGTCACCAAACTTTGAAGAAAGATTCTCGTCTTCGTAATGAAGAACTCCGATATCCATGTTAATAATGTTGTCCTGAGAAATGATGTGCTTAATGGCCTCCTCGGGATTAAAGGAAGCCTTAAGGTCTCTTGCCAGGTCGTTACTTGAACCTGTGGGAAGGTAGCCGAGAACGAACTTGCTTAAGGGATTCATGCCCTGCAAAGCTTCGTTGACGGTCCCGTCGCCTCCAAGGAGAATTACGTCCACTTCGGAATCGGGCAAAGCCGACAATTCCTCCATGCGCTTCTTGATATCCCCTGATTTTTCGGAAAAATAAACTTCGTACTCTACATTTGCTTTCTTAAGTTCTTCTTCGACGCTGCCCCAAAGAATAATGCCTTTGCCAGAGCAGGAAGAAGGATTTACAACAACATGGTACATTAAATTACCCCCTTAAGGATTATATGCAAAGTTATTATACCATTTATATAATAATATTTGGGCAAAAATGTTTGCGTTATGGGAGTATAGATGATATAATCTCAATAATTTCGCACGACACAGTGCCACTATGATAAAGTACAGGAGGACATCAGATGTATTCTTTGGATGAAGTTAAAAAAGTTGATCCGGAAATCGCGCAGGCGATTGTAGATGAGCAGGAGAGGCAGAACAGCCACATTGAGCTTATCGCTTCCGAGAACTGGGTAAGCAAAGCCGTTATGGCTGCAATGGGTAGCCCCCTTACCAACAAATATGCGGAAGGTTATCCCGGAAAGCGTTACTACGGCGGTTGTGACTGCGTTGACGTAGTTGAGAACCTTGCCATTGAGAGAGCCAAAGAATTATTCGGATGTGAATATGCCAACGTTCAGCCCCACTCCGGAGCCCAGGCTAACTTTGCGGTTCAGTTCGCAATCTGTAACCCCGGGGACACCATCATGGGTATGAACCTTGATCACGGCGGACACCTTACACACGGAAGCCCGGTTAACGTATCCGGTAAGTACTTCAAGATTGTGCCTTACGGTGTCAACGATGACGGCTTTATAGATTATGACGAAGTAAGAAGACTTGCTGTAGAGAACAAGCCCAAAATGATCATTGCAGGTGCCAGCGCATATGCAAGAGCAATCGACTTCAAGAAATTCAGAGAGATCGCCGATGAAGTAGGCGCAGTTCTCATGGTTGATATGGCTCACATCGCAGGTCTTGTGGCAGCAGGATTACACGAGAGCCCCATTCCTTATGCTCACGTTGTTACAACAACAACTCATAAGACATTAAGAGGTCCCAGAGGCGGACTTATCCTTTCAAGCAACGAAGTAAACGCTAAGTACAACTTCAACAAGGCTATTTTCCCCGGCATCCAGGGTGGCCCTCTTATGCACGTTATCGCAGGTAAGGCAGTATGCTTCAAGGAAGCTTTATCAGATGACTTCAAGAAGTACCAGAAAGGCATCATCGACAATGCTCAGGCTCTTTGCGAAGGTCTCAAAAAGAGAGGAATCAAGATCGTTTCCAACGGAACAGACAATCACCTTATGCTTGTTGACCTTACAAACTTTAACCTTACAGGTAAGGCAGTTGAGAAGCTTCTTGACCAGGCTCACATCACAGCCAACAAGAATACAATCCCCAACGATCCTCAGTCACCCTTCGTTACAAGCGGTATCCGTCTCGGAACACCTGCTGTTACAAGCCGTGGCATGAACACAGAGGATATGGATCAGATTGCAGAGGCAATTTCCCTTGTTATCAAAGGTGGCGAGGAGAAGGTCCCCGAAGCAAGAGCAATCGTTCAGAAGCTTACAGACAAGTATCCTTTGATCTAAAAAGCGACCTAAAAACTGATAATTTAATCAATATATGTGAAAACCGCCCAAAAACAAATGGGCGGTTTTTTGCAATTTATCCAAAATTCCTATTGATAACTATAGGGTGCCATGTTACAATATCTTTCGTTAGAGGACATGTGTGCGCTACACAAAGACACATAAACACAGATGTGCATGTCCAAAAGACAGGAGAGTAAAATGACCGAATCCACTCAGTATTACATAATTAAGAAGAAAGCTGTACCCGAAGTACTCCTTAAGGTTGTGGAGGCCAAGAGACTTCTTGATACAGAGAAAGTCCTCACCGTGCAGGATGCTGTGGAGGAGGTAGGGCTTAGCAGAAGCTCTTTTTACAAATATAAAGATGATATAATGCCCTTCCACGATGACACCCAGGGCAGAACCATCACCCTTACTTTCCAGATGGACGATATTCCGGGACTTTTGTCCGACGTACTTAAGCTCATTGCCGAGTACAAGGCGAATATCCTCACAATTCACCAGAGTATTCCCATCGGCGGAATCGCTTCCCTTAGCATTTCCGTGCAGGTTTTAAAGGACACCGGTGATGTTTCCGAGATGATCGAGTCAATGGAGAACAAATCCGGCGTTCATCACGTAAAGATTTTGGCAAAAGAATAATAATTAAGATATAAAGGATGGATAGATTTATGAAACAAGTTGCAGTTTTTGGCTACGGCACCGTGGGAAGCGGAGTAGTTGAGGTAATCGACCGAAACAGCGCCGTTATCGAGAAGAGAGTCGGAGAGAAGCTTAACGTTAAGTATATTCTGGACCTCAGAGATTTTCCCGGAGACCCTAATGAGAGTAAGGTGGTTCACGACATCAACGTGATCCTCGATGACCCCGAGGTTGAGATCGTATGCGAAACCATGGGAGGAAACGAGCCCGCTTTTACTTACTCAAAGAATGCTCTTCTTAAGGGCAAAAGCGTCTGCACCTCCAATAAGGAACTTGTGGCAAATCACGGCCCCGAGCTTCTTAAATTAGCAAAGGAAAACAATTGCAATTACCTTTTCGAGGCAAGTGTAGGCGGCGGAATTCCCGTTATCAGAACAATTAACGAAGCTTTAACTGCAGAGATTATAGACGGTATTACAGGTATTCTTAACGGTACAACAAACTACATCTTAACAAAGATGGACCGTGAGGGAGCAAAGTTTGACGACGTTTTAAAGCAGGCACAGGATTTGGGCTACGCCGAGAAGAATCCCGAAGCCGATGTAGAAGGTTATGACGCGTGTCGTAAGATTGCTATTCTTTCTTCCCTTATGACAGGCCATTACGTTCACTTTGAGGACATTTACACCGAGGGAATCACAAAGATTACTCCCGAGGATTTCAAGTATGCAAAGGCTCTTAACTGCACCATTAAGCTTCTTGCCATGAGCAAGGAAAACAATGGTTCATACTATGCAATGGTTGCTCCTTTCCTTATTGGCAAGGACACTGCATTATATAATGTTAACGACGTATTCAACGCAGTGTTTGTTCACAGCAACATGCTTGACGACTCCATGTATTACGGAAGAGGAGCAGGTAAGCTTGCCACCGCAAGTGCAGTTGTGGGAGATGTTATTGAGGCTGCAAAGAACACAGGTAAAAACCTCCCTATCTTCTGGGACGATACTAAGGTTAACCTTCTTGGAATCGGCGAAGTAAATCGTTCCTTCCTTGTAAGAGTCAAGGAAGCTGAATGTGACAAAAAGGAGATTTCCGCTGCTTTTGGCGAAGTGACATACGTAACTGACGCAGGCGTTGCAGGTGAAATCGGTTTTGTGACACCTATGATGAAAGAGAAGGATTTCGAGGCAAAGCTTAATAACTTAAGCGGAGTAATCGGAAGAATTCGTTTGGATAAATAATTTTATAAAAAGAGGTTTGGAGAATTGAGTAAAGTAGTTAAATTCGGCGGCAGCTCACTTGCAAGTGCCGAGCAGTTTAAAAAAGTAAAAGACATCATCATGGCTGATAAAGACAGAAGATATGTGGTTCCTTCAGCTCCCGGAAAGCGTTTTTCCAAGGACACCAAGGTTACCGATATGCTTTATCAGTGCTATGGCAAAGCTGAGAAGGGTGAGAACTTCAAGGATAAGCTTGCCGAGATTAAGGCAAGATACGACGAGATTATCGCCGGACTTAAGCTTAACGTAAACCTTGATAAGGAGTTCGCTGAGATTGAGAAGAATTTTGCGGCTAAGGCCGGTTCTGACTATGCGGCATCCAGAGGTGAGTTCTTAAACGGAATTCTTATGTCTCACTATCTTGGCTATCCTTTCATCGACGCTGCAGACGTAATCTTCTTTGATGAAAACGGCGAGTTCGACGCAGATAAGACTGATTCGGTATTAAGCGCACGTCTTAAAGAGGATGAGAGAGCGGTTATTCCCGGATTCTACGGCAGCATGCCTGACGGTTCCGTCAAGACCTTCTCAAGAGGCGGTTCCGACATCACAGGTTCCATCGTGTCAAAAGCTGCTAAAGTCGACGTTTACGAGAACTGGACAGATGTGTCAGGATTCCTTATTGCGGATCCCAGAATCATCCCCAACCCCGAAGTAATTGAGATTATCACATACAGAGAGCTTAGAGAGCTTTCATACATGGGCGCTACCGTTCTTCACGAGGACGCTATTTTCCCCGTACGTAAGATGGGTATTCCCATTAACATCAGAAACACCAATGCTCCCGAGGATAACGGAACATGGATCGTTGGAAGCACAGGTCAGAAATCCAAGTACATCATCACAGGTGTGGCAGGTAAGAAGGGCTTCTGTGCAGTCAACATTGAAAAAGACATGATGAACTCCGAGATCGGTTTCGGCCGTAAGCTTCTTCAGGCTTTCGAGGAGAACGGCATTTCCTTCGAGCACTCACCTTCAGGTATTGATACTTTCACAGTATTCGTACATCAGGATGAGTTCATGGACAAGGAGCAGAAGGTTGTGGCAGGAATCCACAGACTCTGCAATCCCGACACAGTTGAAATTGAGACAGATCTGGCTTTACTTGCTGTCGTTGGACGTGGCATGAAGTCCCAGAGAGGTACTGCAGGACGTATCTTCTCAGCCCTTGCTCACGCAAATATCAACGTTAAGATGATCGACCAGGGCTCCAGTGAGCTTAACATCATCATCGGTGTAGCTAATTCTGATTTTGAAGCAGCAATAAAAGCAATTTATGATATTTTCGTGGTTTCTCAGTTATAAGAGAAAATACGAAATGTATAAACAATTTTGAAAAAATAAACATTATAATCTGTCAAGAACAACAAATACAATTAAGAAAACATATTTTGAGAAAATATTTGTGAAAATGTATTGACAAATCAGAAGCCATACTCTATACTTTAAGTATGGAATTCATCCAGACGGATGGTTCTTTATATAGATTGTTGCAGAAGGAGGTACGGACCACCTAACTACTTAGTGTAATACCACAAAGTAACGCAGTACAATTTTATAGGGAACTACCAATGAATGGTAATCGAGTACACCATAGAAGGTAACGAGAGAAGAAGTCCTAAATATTCGAGAGGAGATTAAACGTTACAGTGCCAGAGGGTACAAAGGATGGAAAGATTACAACCCAAGATGGAGGGAAGTCCATTGGAAACTGATTTTTAGAAGAGGGCATTGAGCGATAGGTTCGGTGCCCTCTTCTAGTTGTGCGAAGCACAAAAATGGTTTAAAATGATAGGGTAAAGTTTTTGTATTAAAGAGGACAGTTATGGAAGAAAAAACTAACGTAGAGCAGGAAAAGAGAGAGGCCAGACGCAAACGCAGAAAGAAAAATGAAATCCTCTCTTATGTAACCGTGCTTCTTGTTTTGGCATTATTGACGGTAGGCGGAATTATAGCTGCCAAGTATTTATATACCCCCGAGCAGGAGGAGAAAGCAGCCGAGACTGTGGCTGAAGAGATTGAACAGGAGCTCGCACTTCAGGAAGAGGAAGTTGTTCTTACGGAGCCCGAGCCTGTTGAGCCTGAAGTGACTGCACCTACTGCAGATGAAATCGGAGATCAGATTGTTACTCCCATCATCGAGGGCATGACTCTTGAAGAAAAGGTTGCAGGATTATTTATCGTAACTCCCGAGGCAATCACCGGTGTTGATACCGCTACTCAGGCAGGTGACGGCACCAAGAAAGCTATAGAGGAGTATCCTGTCGGAGGAATCATTTATTTCTCCAAGAATATACAGAGCAAAGATCAGCTCACAGAAATGATTTCAAAGACCGCTTCCTACTGTAAGTACCCCATGTTCTTCGCAATCGACGAAGAAGGCGGAGACGTAGCCCGAATCGCCAACAGCAGTATCGAAGTTGAGAAGACCGGCCCTGCAGCTGATATAGCAGCAACCGGAGACCCCAATAAGGCATATGTTGCCAACTCAGTAATTGCTTCATATCTTAAGGAGCTTGGTTTTAACCTTGATTTTGCTCCCGTAGCCGACGTTGCAAGTATCGAGGACAGCTTCATCGGAAACAGAGCATACGGAACAGATTTCAATGCCGCAGCACCCTTTGTTTCAAATGCGGTTACAGGACTGCAGGACAATGGCGTAAGCGCTTGCCTTAAGCACTTCCCAGGACTTGGAGCCACCAGCGGCGATACACATAAAGAGATGGTTACCAACGAGCGTACATCTCAGGACTTCAAAGAGAACGAATTCATCACTTTTAAGGCAGGAATTGAGGCCGGAACTGATTTTGTCATGGTTAGCCACATTTCCCTTCCTTCAATTACCGGCGACAACACACCTTGCTGTTTGATTCCTTCAATTGTAACCGACATGCTTCGTGCTGAACTTGGTTACAAGGGTGTCGTTATTACCGACGCCATGAACATGGCAGCTATTTCCGAGTACTACTCCTCAGACGAGGCCGCCATCAAGGCTTTGAAGGCAGGCTGTGACATGATTCTCATGCCCGAGAATTTCAAGGAAGCTTATGATGGAATCATCAAGGCTGTCAGAGAAGATCAGACTCTCGACGAGAAGAGAATCGACGATGCTCTTAAGAGAATCTACAAGGTTAAGTATAAGGCTCAGATAGCTGAAGAACTTGCCAAATACTAAGGTCTGTGTTATTTTAGATAACGTGTTCGGTCGGAGCGCAACAACCTCCGACCGATTTTTTTGAAGGTGCAGAAAATGGAAAATAATGAAGTAGTAAAAGAAAATAAAATGGGCGTCATGCCCGTAAACAAGTTGCTCTTAAACATGTCCCTGCCCATGATGGCATCCATGCTTGTTCAGGCAATGTACAACATCGTGGACAGTATCTTCGTTTCAAGAGTCAGTGAGGGCGCTCTTACGGCGGTTACCCTTTCATTCCCCATTCAGATGCTTATCATCGCGGTGGGCGGCGGTACCGGCGTCGGAATCAACGCGGTTCTTTCCAAGGCCCTTGGCGAGAAGGATCACGAGGAAGTCAGAAAATCCGCCACAAACGGTGTGTTCCTCATTGCAATGTCATACATTGTGTTTTTGATGATTGGCTTGTTTGGAGTTAAGCCTTTCTTTGCAAGTCAGAACGTGGGCGATCCGCAGATTGCTGCATACGGAAACCAGTACCTTTCAATTGTCTGCATTTGCTCCATCGGTGTTCTCACCCAGATGACCTTTGAGAGACTTTTGCAGTCGACGGGAAAGACTTTCTACTCAATGATTTCCCAGATGACCGGTGCAATCATCAACTGTATCCTGGATCCCATCCTGATTTTCGGTTTGCTTGGGGCACCCAGACTTGAGGTTGCAGGTGCGGCTCTTGCTACAATCTTTGGACAGATTGTGGGTGCCGGTCTCGGAATCTACTTTAACCTTACAAAGAATAAGGAAGTTGTGCTTTCTTTCAAGGGATTCAAGCCCGAAGGAAGAATGATTAAAAAGATTTACTCCGTTGGTCTGCCTTCAATTATTATGCAGTCCATCGGTTCCATTATGAACTATTGCATGAACCAGATTCTTCTTGGATTCTCAAGTACAGCAGCTGCGGTATTCGGTGCGTACTTTAAGCTCCAAAGCTTCTTCTTCATGCCTGTATTCGGCTTAAATAACGGCCTTATTCCTATTGTTGCGTTCAACTATGGTGCTAAGAACAGGAAGAGGATGCTTAAGGCAATTAAGCTT
>JAFZSQ010000093.1 GCA_017619295.1 Lachnospiraceae bacterium | reverse complement strand
GACCGAACATGTAACCGATCTCACGTCCACCAACACCGATATCACCAGCAGGTACGTCTGTATCAGCACCGATGTGTCTGTAAAGCTCGTTCATGAAGCTCTGGCAGAATGCCATTACTTCTCTGTCTGATTTGCCCTTGGGATCGAAATCAGAACCACCCTTACCACCGCCGATAGGAAGGCCTGTAAGTGAGTTCTTGAAAATCTGCTCAAAGCCAAGGAACTTAATGATACCGAGATTTACTGAAGGGTGAAGTCTTAAACCTCCCTTGTAAGGTCCGATAGCTGAATTAAACTGTACACGGTATCCGTTGTTAACCTGAACCTGTCCCTTATCATCTACCCAGGGTACTCTGAAAAGGATCTGACGCTCGGGTGTGGTAATTCTCTCAAGAAGAGCATCTTTCTTGAATTCTTCCTCATGCTCCTCAATTACAACTCTCAAAGACTCAAGCACTTCTTTAACTGCCTGATGGAACTCGGGCTGCGCGGGGTTCTGGTCAACTACTCTCTGGTAAATCTCGTCAACATATGACATCTCTCAATTCCTCCTAAAACTAATTACAAGTTATAAATGTGTAAAAAAAGAGACGCCTAAAAGGATAGCTGTGGCTATCCTCTAAGACGTCTTTGTCCTGTTAAATATTAAACTATCTTGTATATTTTTGCAAGTATAATTTTTTAAGCCTGTAATTGTTCAAGTGAGGAGCTGATTTCTTCCATAATCTCGGAGAACTTTCTAACCATCTGAACGTTCTCTTCGCTGGCATTTGATACCTGCTGAGTGCTTGCTGCAATCTCTTCACTTCCTGCAGAAAGTGTGGTTACCGAATCAACAATTACTTTGTTGGCATCCACAAGATCTTTCATAAGGCCGGACATCTCTTTGGTTCCGGAAAGGAGGTTGTCGACGTTCTCTTTGATTTCTGCGAAACGCTCCGAAGCTGTATCTGCCAGTTCCTTCTCGGAATTGGATATTGCTACGCTCTCATCAACCTTGTAAACAACATCGTTTGCATCCTCAGCAAGTTTATCAAGGATATTTGTAATCTGCTCAGTAGCGGATTTGGTCTGTTCAGCCAGCTGTCTGATCTCATCAGCAACAACAGCGAATCCCTTTCCGGCTTCACCGGCACGGGCTGCCTCGATTGATGCATTAAGTGCAAGGAGGTTGGTCTGGGAAGAAATGTTGAGAATCATGTTGGTAATCTCACGTACGGATTCCGAACGCTCCTTAAGATTCTCTGCGGAGGTCTTCATTAACTGTCCTGACTCCATAGCCTGCTCAACCTGTCTCTCAAGGTCGTTCATAGCTCTGGTTCCGGCGTTAACACTTTCGCTTGCGCTGGTAGTTACCTCTGCAATACTTCTTGTCTTCTCGTTTGTATCATCAATAATCTGTGCAATGGAAGATGTTTGCTCGGTCTGTCCCATGATAGCATTGGCATTATCTGAGATACCGTTTGAAATTCCTCTGAGGGAATTGTTCATTCCGTCAGTGGCTGTAAGAATCTTATCAATGGATTCTGTTACATAGCCCATCTTATCTTTAACATTGCCTGCAACTTCTCTGATTCTGCTTGCAACCTCTTCATTCTTTCTGAAGCCCTCAGTGGCATTATCAATGGATTCACTCACAAAGCCTGTCAGGATTCCCACGCCTCTTACAAGACATATGGTTGTAAGTATGGAAACGATAGCTGAGATCATAACATACTCTGCTACCTCTGTAATGTCCTTGGATGTTACCATCAAGAGAATCTTTATAATATTTATTGCCAGGAAGGCGTAAGCTGTGATCTTGACGGTTTTGACATCAAGTGTCATAACAACGCCAATCATCAAAGGGATTAAATAAGGATAAGTTGTATTGCTCTCTGAAAAGAAAAGCATGAGGGCATAAACAACAAGGAAGGCATAAATCACGAATCGCGAATACGTATATGTTCCGCGGAACTTGAAGTAACAAATGATTCCTGCTATGGCAACAATGATATTGGCAAACAAAGGAACAAATGTGTAGTACGCAGGCATCGAACTAAATGCCAGCTGTGACATAAGTCCAACAACTACAAAAATTGCCGTAACCACATGTCCCCAGAAAATCAGTTTCTGTGTCCTCAACAACATTTCTTTTTGTAAGGTATTCTCTTCCATGCACTTTCCTCCTTATATTATCTGAGTATAAAAATCACCATGTACAACTATTTTACCACTTTTGTCTGAGTTATGGAATAATTTTGTGTAAAAATCGCAATTATCTCACACTTCAAAATTTGCTTGAATAATAGGAAAGGTTGTTTTATTATTTAACAGGACAAAGGAGTCAAGAAGGGGGATTTCTGCCCTTTTGACGCCATTTTTATTTTATGGAGGACTAATATGAATAACTGCGCTGTTGTAGGAATTAACTGGGGTGACGAAGGCAAGGGCCGTATGGTTGATTTATTGACCGAAAGCTTCGATATCGTTGTAAGATATCAGGGCGGCGGAAATGCGGGCCATACTGTTATTAATGATAAAGGTAAATTTGCTCTTCATCTTCTTCCGTCAGGTATTTTAAGAGACGGAGTTGTAAACATTCTCGGAAATGGCGTAGCCATGGATCCTCAGAACCTGCTGACAGAGATTGCCCAGGTTGAAGAAAAGGGTGTAAAGATTACTCCCGACAATCTCAAAATCAGCGATCGTGCTTCTCTTCTGATGCCCTGGCACAGAGATTTGGACGAACTTGAAGAAATGAGACTAAAAGATAAAAAGTTCGGTTCTACCAAGCAGGGAATCGCTCCTTTTTATTCAGATAAATATCAGAAGAAAACCATTCTTGCAGGTGAGCTCTTCTATCCCGAAAGACTTAAAGAACATCTTAAGGATTTGATGGAATGGAAAAATCTCATTCTTACAAAGGTATATAATGCAAAGCCTTACACAGAGGAAATGCTTGATGCATGGGTTAAAGACTATTGCGAAAAGATTAAACCCTTTGTGTGCGATACCGGTTCTTTCTTAAAGAATGCTTCCAAGGCAGGTAAAAAGATTCTCTTCGAGGCACAGCTTGGATCTTTAAGAGATTTGGATTACGGAATTCATCCCTACACCACTTCTTCAAACACTTCAGCAGCTTACGCTCCCATCGGATCAGGATTCCCCGGAGTTAAGATTGATGAGGTTCTCGGTGTTGTTAAAGCATATTCAACCTGCGTAGGCGAAGGTCCTTTCGTTTCAGAGATGTTTGGTGAGGAAGCTGACAAGCTTCGTGAAGAAGGTGCTGAGTACGGTGCCAAGACCGGGCGTCCCAGAAGAGTTGGTGCTCTTGATATAGTTGCTACACGTTACGGTATTGAAGTTCAGGCAGCAACAGGCATTGCTATTACCAAACTCGATGTATTAAGCTACATGGATAAGATTCCCGTATGCGTTAAGTACGAAGTAAACGGCAAAGAAACAGATGATTTCCCGTTCCCTGCTGCGCTTGACGATGCAAAGCCCGTTATCAAATACTTCGACGGATGGAAATGTGACATTTCAAAGATTACAAAGTGGGATGATCTTCCGAAGGAAGCAAAAGAATATATCAACTTCATTGAAAAGGAAGTTGGCTGCCCTGTTACCTATGTTTCAGTAGGTGCAGAAAGAGATGCGATTATCATAAGATAATAATATATGTGTAAAGGGGACTACAATGGATATTTATTTCATTAGACACGGAGATCCTAACTACGAGGATGACTGTCTAACTGCGAAAGGTCAAAAGCAGGCTGACCTTTTGGCAGAAAGAGTCAAAAATTTAAAGTTTGATGAGGTTTACTTCTCTCCTCAGGGAAGAGCTACACAAACCGGTCAAACTTGCATGAAATATTTTGACATCAAGCCTGTAACCAAAGAATGGATGCGAGAACTCGAATGGGGAGATTTATCCGGAAACGCTTACTCAACCGCAAGCCCCTGGGCTCTTACCGACGAGTTTCTTAAAACCAGACATTCATATCCCGCCGGTGAATCCTGGAAGGACGATCCCATAGTAAAGAATGACCGAATCATCGGTGATGTAGAAAGACGAATTAAGTGTTTCGATGAATTCATGGCGGAACACGGTCTTATCAGAGAAGGTCAGGGTTACCTGATAACAAAGGATGCAAAGAATCAATCCATTGCCATCTTCTGTCATGGCGGATTGTCTTCAGCATTACTCTCACACCTTCTTAACATTCCGTTTTGGCAATATGCCGCACAGTTTCATATAGAAATGACAGGCATTAATAAAATAACCATTGATGAATCGGTTGAGTATTCAATAGCAAGAGCTGATTTTCTTAATAGTTATAATCATTTGACTGACTGCTAGATACAAATAAGCCGGATGTGCAATTTGAGAATTGCACATCCGGCCTTTTTTCGTTTCCTACTTTCCGATAGCCTCTACATCGTAAGGTGTAGTCTGGTATACATAGTAATTCAACCAGTTGGTATAAAGACCATTGCTGGATGCTCTCCAGGTCAACTCAGGTCTTTGCTTGTAATCATCGTTCGGATAATAGTTATAAGGTACATGAATAGGCAAGTGCTTGCCCAGATCTCTCATATATTCATTGTGAAGAGTAACTCTGTCATACTCAGCATGACCCATTACGAAAATCTGCTTTCCGTCCTCAGCCATGCAAAGGAATACGCCTGCCTCCTCAGATTCGGCAAGTACGGTAAGGGCTTCGCAATTATGTATGTCTTCTCTTCTTACTGTGGTATGTCTTGAGTGAGGTGCAAGGAAATAATCGTTGAATCCTCTTACAAGAGGAATCTTCTTATCATAGACTTTGTGTTTATAAATTCCAAACAGTTTCTCAGGAAGAAGAACCTTCTGAAGTCCATAGTGGTAATATAACGCAGCCTGAGCACCCCAGCAGATATGGAAGGTACTTGTCACGTGGGTCTTGGTCCACTCCATGATTTCACAAAGTTCATCCCAGTAATCCACCTCCTCAAACTCCATCTGCTCAACAGGAGCACCGGTAATAATCATTCCGTCGAACTTTCTGGATTTAAGAGAAGCAAAATCCTCGTAAAACTTATTAATATGGTTAGCTGCGGTATTCTGTGAAACGTGGCTTGAAATCTTCATAAAAGTCACGTCTACCTGAAGAGGGGTATTGGACAGCGCCCTTAAGAGCTGAAGTTCAGTATCCTGCTTGATGGGCATGAGATTAAGGATGCAGATATCCAGGGGACGTACGTCCTGGTGCATGGCTCTGCTTTCATCCATTACGAAAATGTTCTCATTTTCCAGAATCTCTTTAGCAGGTAAATCACTTTGAATCTTAATTGGCATTGCTACTGATACACTCCTTTTAGATATTATTTATATAGTTTATCACAAATTACCGAGATTTCATCAAGAAAAATACTCTTCTTCAAACTCTTCCTCGGTAAGAATCTTAACGCCCAGTTCCTTGGCCTTCTTATTCTTTGAAGAATTTGAAGTGGCGTCATTGTTTATAAGGCATTCTGTGTTCTTCGAAACACTGCCTGCAACCTTTCCACCCATATCTTCTATCTTATTCTTTAATTCATCACGGTTCTCATATCCATTAAGTGAACCGGTAATTACAAAGGTCAGTCCCTTAAGCTTATCCGCATTGGCACCTTTCTCAGGCTTTATAAGATTGAGTTCTGGTAAAAGTTCATCCAGCTCTCTCCTCTTCTCCTGATTGTCAAAATACTTCCTGATTCCGGTGGCGATAACATCGCCAACACCTTCTATGGAGCTTAATTCCTCCATGGAGGCATTTCTTATAAGGTCCAAATCATGGTCAAAATGAGCCGCTATCATCTTGGCATTGGCTACGCCTATGTTCTCGATTCCAAGACCATATAAAAGCCTTGCAAGGGTCGTATTTCTGGATGCATTTACGGAAGCTATGATATTGGCGTAGGACTTTTCTCCAAAGCCCTCCATTCCGATGATAGCTTCCTCATATTTATCGAGATGGAACATATCTTTATAGTTCTTGATAAATCCCATATCAATAAACTTCTCAAGAGTACTTTCGCTTAAGCCGTCCATGTTAAGGGCATCACGGCTCACAAACAAACTGAAGGATTTGACCTGCTTAGCGGGACAGGATGGATTGTCACAATAAAGCGATTGCACATCCGTGTCCGTACTGATTCTGGTGGGCCCTCCGCAAACGGGACATCTTGTGGGAATAACCACTGAATCGGAGCATGTAAGGTTCTCATTAATCTGGGGAATAATCATATTGGCCTTATATACCGTAATACGATCTCCGATTCCAAGTTTCAGTCCCTTAAGTATGCTTATATTATGAACGCTTGCTCTGCTGACAGTCGTTCCCTCAAGTTCCACGGGCTCAAAAATGGCAACAGGATTAATAAGGCCTGTTCTGCTGGCGCTCCACTCTATCTCTTTTAAAGTGGTTTCTCTTAATTCATCTGCCCATTTAAATGCAATGGAGTCTCTTGGAGTCTTTGCGGTTCTTCCAAGGGACGCAGAATATGCCAGGTCGTCATATGTAAGAACAAGTCCATCGGATGGAATGTCATATGTCTCAATTTTACGGGCATATTCCTCTATTTCGGAAAGAATATTGTCCTTGGTAACAAACACCCTCTCCACAGTCTCAAATCCCTGTTTTTCGAGGAATTTATATCCTTCTTCTTTAGAGTTTTTAAGGTCAACCGAAGTCCCGCCCTCTGTGGCAGACACGTAGGAAAAAGCGATAAATCTCACATGTCTTTCAGCGGTAACCTTGCTGTCAAGTTGTCTTACCGAACCACTGCAGAGGTTTCTGGGATTCTTATACTTATCTTCTACGCTGATCTTCTCATTTATCTTCTCAAAATCGGAATAGCTTATAACAGCCTCTCCTCTAAGGACCAGCTCTCCCTTAAAAGGAATGCTTAGAGGAATGTTGGTAAACTGTCTTGCATTGGGAGTAATAACCTCTCCTATCTCTCCGTTGCCTCTTGTAACAGCCTTGGAAAGCTTTCCATCCGTATATGTAAGGACAACGGTTAACCCGTCCAGTTTCCAGCTTAATATCGCTTTGTTTTCCCCAAGCCAGCTTACGAGTTCGTCTCTCTCTTTGGTCTTGGCAAGGGATAACATGGGAGATGCGTGTCGCTCCTTGGGAAGCTCATCAACAGCCTCATAGCCTACGTTAACCGTGGGTGAATTGGACAAGGTTGTTCCCAGCTCATCCTCAAGGCTTACAAGCTCATCGTAAAGCTTGTCATACTCCCTGTTACTCATTATTTCCCTGTCCTCGGCATAATAGGCCTTGGACGCCTTATTCAGTAAATCAACCAGTTCCTTCATTCGAAGGATTTTAGTTTCGTCACTCATGTAATCCCGCCAAGCGGTACAGTTCCCGCTTCTCCTCTTCAACTAATTCCCTGTATTCACCGGGTTTAAGATTGTTTAGCTTGATATTCATTACTCTTATTCTCTTAAGGCTCTTAACCTTGTATCCTAAGGCTTCACACATCCTTCTGATCTGCCTGTTTAAGCCCTGAGTAAGAATAATTGAAAATGTATATGGTCCCAAAAGTTCCACCTGACACTGTCTGGTTGTGGCCTTCAGTTCCTTTAAGTAGATGCCGCTTCTCATTTTTACTGCAAAGCTTTCATCCAACTTTTTGTCCGTTTTGACAATATATTCCTTATCATGCATATTGGCGCCACGCATTACGGCATCTATCAAATCACCGTCATTTGTCAAAAGCAGCAGCCCCTCCGAATCCTTATCAAGCCTTCCTGCATATGTAACTCTTACAGGATACTTGATTTCTGAGGCAATGGTTTTGGTGGCGTGAGGATCCTTTTCCGTCACAGTAACTCCCACAGGCTTGTAATAAGCAAGTACAACCTTGTCATCCGCAGGCTTTATAACTTTTCCGTTAAGAGCCACAGTATCACCCTCTGATACTTTGGAGCCTGTGGTGGCGATTTCGCCGTTTATGGTAACTCTGCCTTCCTCTACAAGCTTATCTGCCTCTCTTCTGGAAGCCGCTCCGCATGAGGCCAGGAATTTGTTTATTCTGACTTCACTCATATCCTAATAATCCTTGTTAATCCAGTCCAAACATCTCCAGTATAGCGGAAGCCGCACCATCTTTTGAAACGTCCGGGGCTATGCTGTCTGCGATTTCTTTGACGCTGTCGACGCCGTTCTCCATAACAACGGCATATCCCGCATACTTTAGCATATCCAAGTCATTACTGCTGTCACCAAAAGCCACCAGGTCCTCCGGGTCAAAGCCGGCTATCTCACCAAGCTCCTTAAGTGCACCGGCCTTATTGATTCCTTTGGCATTTATTTCAACGGAATCATGGGTCATGATTATGGTTTCATACTTACCCATTCTCTTAAGTGCTTCTCCGGCCTGTAAGCTTAATTCCTTTGAAGGATAATAACTCTCAATTTTATAAACGGTCTTCTCCGTGGTCTTTTGGAATTTCAGTAAGCTATGCTCAGGATGTTCTCTTGTGTTAAATAAAGCCAGGAAATCTTCTCTGTTGATTCTGGGCTTATTCTTATTGATAACGGCAAAAGCGTTCCCCGTGCACTCTGCCGACCCTTCCAGGTACAGAAAATATCCCGAATGAAAGGAGTCAATTACTTCAATAAGATTCAAGACATCCTTTTGACTTATGGGGTGCGTTGCCACCACTTCTTCGGTGTCGCATTTTCTTATGCAACCGCCGCTGGTGGAAATGCAGTAGGTAAAGTACTTTCTCCACTCAGGTTCGACCTGACACCAGTCTCTGCCTGTGGCAACTATGGTAATAATCCCACTGTTTTTTAGTTTATTAAGTGCCGCCTTGACCCCATCGGACATCTTGCCCTTATCAAGAAGTGTCCCGTCAAGGTCAAAGGCCGCAGCCTTGTACTTAGACTTGTCAAACATACTATTCCCTTTCACACATAACACAATTATAATCCAAAAAATCCCCGGCGAAAACACCGGGGATTAATCGACTATTCTTTATTAAAGTACTCTGCTTTAACATATCCAACCGATTGGTTGTAATTGACTTTGGCCCAGCCATTGTCGTCCAATTCAAAGTAGTCTAACTTCTCACCCACGTATGTAGTTCCTATTCTGTCGGAATCGGTTGTGGGTGCCATTCGTACATTGACTGTATCCTTCGCCTCAAGCTTTCCTATGGGAGTAAGCTTGGTTACATCTTCAATAATTGAGAGATATTCGGTTTTGACATATGCTTCTTTATTCTCGTAAATAATCTTGCTCCAGCCGTTAGCCTTCTTCTCAATTATCTCAATCTTTACGCCACCGCTTAACTGACCAATCTTCTCAGCATTCTCGCTGTCAGAAATTCTTACGTTGAGGCTTGTGTTGGTTCTGGCGAAGCTTGTCTCAGCAGGATTCTCCTCGGAAACTTCTTCACCTTCTGAAGGTGTGCTTTCCTCGCCTTCGCCGCCTTCCTCAGGCAAAGCATCTGTGGGCGCAGCAACGGTTTCCCCTACCTCGAAGGAAGCCAGAGCCTCTCCGACGGAAATCTCCATTTTTGAGTTCATATCCTGTAAAAATACGGAAAGGCCGGGGTCACTGACAAGAAGATCGTTGTACTCAACAGCAACCTTGTTGAATAATTCCACAACATCCTCTTCCATATTTACGTTATTGATATACTCGGTAATGGAAACGGGAACAACTCCCTCGTTCATATAAAGCTTGCCACTGTCATCGGTGCAGATATAAAATGCCTGCATGCCGGGTGCGGTTCCGTCATATCCTTTGAATTTAACAAGGTAATAAACATAAGCAATATATGAATTCTCTTCGGGTCCGTTCTTTGTATAAACGTCTATTGTCGGGAAAGAATCAAGGTACTTGGACAGCTCCTGAATTCTTATTTTCTCTGTATCATCTACAGAGTTGCTGATTTCCAAAATTGCGTCTACGTCGCCGTTTACTTCTGCCTGATAGTAGCTCTGGATAAGCGCATTTACTTCAGGATATGCATTGACCAAAAGTTCTTCTTTAGCCTCTACCACCTCTTCAGTGGTTGTAGGAACTTCTACTATATTGGTAGCTGCTACGAGATCTCTGTTCTTACCAAACTGAAGGGCTACAAGAACAGTTACTGCCACGAGGGCCACAAGTAAAACAGGAAAAATAAACTTACTGTGTCTAAGCAGCTTCTCCCATATGCTTTCGTTTGCTTTCTTACTCATAAAAAAATAAACTCTCCGAAAAAATTTTTTGGGTGTAAATACACCCGACAGGAATCGAACCTGCATTAAAGGCGTCGGAGGCCTTCGTTCTATCCATTAGACTACGGGTGCGAATCTGTCACAATTACATATTACGGAATTGTTACATCACTCGTTCTATGATAGCACAGCTTTCAGTTTATGTCTAGGAAAAAAGCCCCTGTTAAGCTTCTATGCGACCCTTGAAACCCGCCCGTTTTCTCGGTTGAAATAGTATACGGAATCAGACAGTATTATGTCCCTTCCAAGCTGAGTATTATTAATCTCCACGACAATCTCTTTAAGGGATTCTATATCCGCATCCTTCGCCGGAAGCACTATTATCTCATGTATGCTGCAGGGCAGAATAATCAAATCCTCCCCCAGCTTATCCGCGAAATTACCAAGCTCCTTGTCAAAAAGAATGGCTACCGCTCCCCAGATCTTTTCTGAATTGCTGGCAACATACATGGGCACATTTCTGTCGTCAAATATACTTTTGACATCTTCGCGTTTATCTTCGGGTACCATTGAAGACAGTACAGTATATATGTGGGTAAACTCTATTGGATTGTTACACTTTACGTTTTTAAGTGCCACTTTCAGAAGATCATCATCATCAATACCCCAGGCTTTTTTCATGCTCTCCTTCACAAGAATTGAACCGGTACCCATATATTGGTTCTCCACCCTTACATAGAAAACTATTGCCAAATCAAGAAACGGAACATAAGGAACTCCTTCCAGAAAATCTTTGTTTCTTTCTCTTCCTATTATTTTCATCTCAATCTGATCTTTAACTGTGTCATATTCGGTCAGATACTCCATATCCACGGGCTCGGACAATTTGTTTTCATCATAAATCTCCGATACCTTTTCAAGTATCTCCTCCATGCTAAATACTCCATCATCATAAAGCTCATAAAGCCTGTCCATATAAACCGTAGGCGAAACATTCGTGTCCTCGCTTCTTATATTGAGACCATGCAAAATAACCCCGTTGTTCTTGGATACCTCTGTATAAACTGCCTTTGCATCCTCTCCATACATTTCATTAAATTTTGTCTCGATTTCCTTGTAAAAATCATAACTGCTCATTAAAAATACCTTCCTTCCAAATAAAAAAATACGACAAAAAAGGCAACGGAATAATTTCCGTTGCCTTATAGACTGTTTGCTTTTCGATTTAAAACTTATACTCTTGAAAGATACTCACCTGTTCTGGTATCAATCTTAATCTTGTCGCCAAGTTCAACAAAGAGAGGAACTGCAACCTGAGCACCTGTCTCAACAATAGCGGGCTTTGTAGCACCTGTAGCAGTATCACCCTTGAAGCCGGGCTCTGTCTCTGTAATCTCAAGCTCTACGAACAAAGGAGGCTCAACTGAGAATACGCTGCCGTTGTGAGAACATACCTTACACATGTCGTTCTCTTTAACGAACTTCATTGCGTCGCCAACTGTATCCTTATTCAAAGCTACCTGCTCATATGTCTCGGTGTCCATGAAGTTATAAAGATCACCGTCTGAGTACAGATACTGCATATCTTTTCTGTCAATACGTGCCTGAGGGCATTTCTCTGTAGGTCTGAAAGTCTTCTCGACTACACCGCCACTCTTGATGTTTTTAAGCTTTGTTCTAACGAAAGCTGCGCCTTTACCGGGTTTAACGTGCTGGAACTCGATAATCTGATAAACGTTTCCTTCTAATTCAATAGTAATACCGTTTCTGAAATCACCGGCAGAAATCATACAATTTTCCTCCTAAAAAAATCCAAACGATTGTAATTCCCTAGTAGTATATACTAAAAATCCACAAGTTTCAATGTCTTTTTAGATTTTTTTGCAAAGCTCAGCCATGGCGTGAATGTAACCATCGAAGCCTTCGCCCTTGATAACCATAAGGCAGGCCGGAGCAGTCACTGATTTGTGTCTGAACTCGTCCCTGGATGCAATGTCGCTTATATGAACCTCGATCTTGGGAATAAGCACTGAATTAAGCGCGTCATAAATAGCATAACTGTAATGGCTGTATGCTCCGGGATTTATTACTATTCCTTCCGTGCCGTCAAAATATGCTTCCTGAATTCTGTCGATTATGGCTCCCTCATGATTGCTCTGGAAGCACTCGACTTCCACTCCCATTTCCACGGCCTTATCCTTAATCAGTTTAATCAGCGATTCATAATCTCTGTCGCCGTAAATGGCCTTCTCCCTGATACCAAGGAAGTTTAAATTGGGGCCGTTTATTACCAATATTTTCACTTCTGTTTCACCCACTTCTTATAGTCTTTGAGGATTGCCTCCGCCACGGCTTTAGGGCTTTCTCCCCCGTCGATAATCACATGGCCGGCTTCCTCATAAATATCAGCTCTTTCTTCAAAGAGTTTGTGAACTCTCTCTCTGGGATTTTCCGTATTGATTAAAGGTCTGTCCTTGTTCTCGGAAATGCGCGCAAAAATCTTCTCCTCATCGGTTTTCAGATAGTAGATTCTTCCGATTTTACCAAGGAGTTTTCTGTTCTCTTCTCTGAGTGGCATTCCGCCGCCTGTTGCAATGACACCATTGTAATTGTCGAATCTGAGTTCCTCAAGAAGCTTGGTCTCAAGCCTCCTGAATTCCTCTTCTCCCTTTGTGGCAAAAATCTCATTGATACTGATTCCTGCCTTCTTTTCAATTTCCCAATCAGTGTCTGTCATGGAAACTCCAAGTTTCTTGGAAAGTTCCCTTCCTACGGTTGTCTTTCCGGCTCCCATAAAGCCGATAAGAATAATCGCTTTACTCATTCACTGCCCCCTCTCGCCAAATCTCATACGAAGCAACTGCCTGAGACAAAAGCATATGTATGCCGTTAACAGCCTTTCCGCCCTTCTCACGCACCTTCTTCATAAACAATGTTTCCAAAGGGTTATATATTAAATCGTAACCAAAATTAACATGCTCATAGAAATCATCATCGTAAATTGGCGCCTTTGTAGCATCACTAAGCCCAACACTGGTAGCCTGAATTACATTAAACTTTTTCTGGTAAAAACCGGGAATTCTACCATATTCATCAAGGCCGAGAACCTCTATTCTCGCATCAGGATAAAACTTTAAGATGTCAGCCTTCAGATTCTCTGCTGTCTCTAAGGTTCTGTTAAGAATATAGATGCATTTGGCATTCTTTCTTGCAAGGAGGATTCCCACAGCTCTGGATGCGCCTCCTGCTCCAAGCATTATAATCTCTTCTCCGGTAACATCAAACCCATCTGAAATAAAGGATTTCTCAAGACCTATAATATCGGTGTTAAAGCCCTTGTATCCATCTTTGGTCCAAAGCAAGGTATTGACTGCTCCTATCTGTGCAGCCACCTCATCTATGTCACATAAATATTCCATAACCGCCTGTTTATGCGGAACCGTTACATTCATTCCTCCGAAATGAAACGCATAGGCACCCTTTATGGCCTCACCCAGATTCTCCTTCTTGACCGGCAAAGGAACATATACAAAATTCTCCTTAAACATCTCCGCAATGGAATTATGAATAAGGGGAGAAAGGGAATGTTCTACCGGGTCTCCAATCAGTCCGTATACTCTTGTTTTTCCATCCATAATTAAGGCCTCTCAAAGGATTTAAAAATCAAAAATATCATATCAAACCGCCACATCATTTGCAATAAAAGGCATTCAAAAAGCCTGCGCTAAATAGCACAGGCCTTTTGAAAAAACACCACATATGGAAAACAATTATAAAAAAGGGGAATTGTGTTGGGCTATTATAAACCGACATTTGTACCTACGAAGAACTGATACTGGCTAAGTATTCCGTCCTTCTTCATATCGGAAACAGCTTTCTGCATATCAAGATTCTTAATGTCAACATCTCTTCCGATGTAACTGAAGTCGTCCTTGGCATTGAACTTTAATGCGACATCATGAATATCAATGTTTTTAACGTGGAATGTTGTACCGGCTTCCACAGGTTCAAGGTGATTACCTGCTTCTACTTTAACCTCGGGTGCGACTTCCTTGGTTGAGATATCCTGCAACTCGGTAACATTCTGTACCTGGTTCTGAGGGATGACAGGTGTCACATAGTTCGATATGATGTTTGAATAATCATTGATTCCCATGTAAGCCATATCGTTTCTCCTTAAATCCGTTTAACAAGAAAAACTTATCATCTCTAGGTATAATCTATATCGACATGATTTGAAGAAACTTAACCCTATTTTTCAAAAAAAATTAAAAATTACTCACTCACCTCTCTGATGCCCGCATCTCTAAGGAGTTTTTTGGTTACATCAGTAATGGGTTTTGTATAGATATCTTCTATGCTTCCCCTCTCTACAATTTGTCCTTTATCCATAATGCAAACGTAATTACATATCTTATAAACCACTCTCAAATCATGAGATATGAAAAGAATTGAAAGGTTTCTCTTCCTCTGAAGTTCCTGCATGAGAGCTATTATCTGTTCCTGAATGGTTACATCAAGGGCAGATACAGGTTCGTCGGCAATGAGAAGCTCAGGTTCAAGCATAAGAGCCTGTGCTATACATACTCTCTGCCTTTGTCCTCCGGAGAGTTCATTGGGATATCTGTCCTTGTAGAACTCCTCAAGGCCAACCTCCAAAAGTGCGGAAACAACTTTCTTCTGTCTTTCTTCCCTACTCAAATCGGTGCAGTTCTTTAAAGGCTCCTCCAGAATCCATCCAACGGTCTTGGCGGGGTTTAATGAATTATATGGATCCTGGAAAACCATCTTTGGACTCTTGCAATAAAAGTCAATGGTTCCTTTATAAGGTACAATTCCGGTTATGGCTTTGGCGAGAGTTGATTTACCGCATCCGCTTCCGCCTACAAGACCAAGAATCTCACCCTTCTTTATTCTTATATTGAGTCCCTTAAGAACTTCTATGGTTCCAGGTTTGGTAAACAGGTTCTTTCTCTCTTCCTTAAATGAAACCGATACACCCTTTGCCATAAGAATATTTTCTTTGTCAATGGGATCCTGTCTTCCCTCACAGATGGGAATTGCTGCTATAAGCTTCTTGGTATACTCATTTTCGGGTTCTTTGAAGATTTTTTCGGTTTTACCACTCTCAACGACATATCCTCCCTTCATAACAAGGACTCTCTCGCAGAGTCTTCTTACAAGGCTTAGGTCATGAGAAATAAATAAAATAGCAGTATTATGAGTTCTATTTAATCTCTTTAAAAGCTTAAGAATCTGAGCCTGAACCGAAACATCAAGAGCAGTCGAAGGTTCATCGGCAATAAGAATCTTAGGATTGCAGATCATGGCAGAGGCTATCATAACCCTCTGTCTCATGCCGCCCGAAAGCTGATGAGGATAGCTGTTGTATACTCTCTCAGCATCATCAAGCTCCACATCCTTAAGGACCTTCAGGGCTCTTTTCTTTCTCTCCTCCGGTGTAAGGTCGGTATGGATTCGAAGATTCTCCTCCACCTGCCAGCCTATTTTCTTAACAGGGTTAAGAGAAGTCATGGGCTCCTGGAAAATGATACCGATATCTTTACCCTGGTGTGAACGAAGCTCTTCTCTGGGGCAGGTAAGAAGGTCTCTGCCTTCAAACATAATCTTGCCCCTCTTCTCCATATCATGCCTGTTGAGAAGACCCGCAATGGCAAGGGCGCTCATGGACTTACCGGAACCTGATTCGCCAACAAGACCCACAATCTCCCCTTCATCCAAGGAAAGGTCAAAATCGAACACAACGGTATCCGGAGTGTCTTTATCATATATTCTGATGTTTAAATCCGTAACCTCTAAAACCTTTCCCATAATCTACTCCAAGTAGCTTCCTATAAGACTGATTCCAAGAATGATAAGTATCAAAACCACACCCGGGAATATGGCAAATCCGGGATTTGAAAAAATATAGCTCTGTGCTTCTGACATCATTCGTCCAAGGCTGGGGTCAGGGGGCATTACACCTATTCCTAAAAAGCTCATTCCCGCCTCGGCAAGCACTGCATTGTTAAAGCCAATGAGAATTGATGATGAAAGCACCTTAATTGTATTGGGAAGAATATGGACAAACATTACTCTCAAATCTCCTGCCCCATTTAATTTGGCAGCTGTAACATAGTCCATATTTTTACATTTCAAAAATTCGCTTCGCACGATTCTTGCAAAGCTTGGAATAAACGCTATTCCAAGAGCCATAATCAAATTCCACGTGGAAGGATTAAAAAGGCCAATGATAACCAGTGCAAGAAGGATACTGGGAAACGCCAAAAGCGCATCCATGATTCTCATAAGAATCTCATCGGCAAGTCCTCCGAAATAACCGGTAAAAGCACCGATGATAATTCCGAAGAATGTTCCGATGACTACCGTTGCAAGTCCAACAATGACTGTGGTTCTGCTTCCCACCATGATTCTGCTTAAGATATCTCTTCCAAAGTTGTCACATCCGAAGGGATGAGCAAGGGAGATCCCTGCATTTTTCAAAGTTGAATCCATGGCCTCAGGATTATAGGGCGTGTAAAAAAGGCCCACCAGAATCATGAGAAGCATGATTCCGCTGATAACCAGACCGATATGAAAATTTAAGTTTTTCTTTTTTCTTTTCATATGTTAATCGTCCTGTGATACCCTGGGATCTATTATTCCGTAAACAATGTCTACGATGAAATTTATGATAATAACTGCGGATGCAAGCAATACAAGTATTGCCATTACCACAGGGTAATCTCTGTTTGATATGGAAGAAAGAAGAATTCTTCCCATGCCCGGTATATTAAATACCTGCTCAATAATAATGGAACCCGCGAAAATATCTGCAAGAGCCATTCCAAGAAAAGTTACAACGGGAATCATGGCATTCTGAAGCACATGATGAATAAGAACATCTCCCGTAGTATTACCGTGGCTGTAAGCTGTTCTTGCATAATCCTTTTCAGCCTCGGCAAGAATTGAACTTCTTAACAATTTAATGCTCATGGCTGCCTTGGGTATTGCAACCGCTATGGCAGGGAAGCACATGTAACCTAAGAACTTTACAAAGTTCTTGGTATACGAAATATAACCACCCGGCATAAAGAGTTTCAGTACTACGCCGAAGATGATTGTAATAAGTATTCCTCCAAAGAATGAAGGAACAGACATCATAATCTGATTAAGTATGACTATGAATCTGTCGAGTTTACCGCCGTTATGCTTGGCGCAGAGAATTCCCGTAGGGAATGTAATTATAAGCACAAAACAAAAAGCCAGCACCGTCATGGTAAGAGTTATGGGAAGTTTATCGAGAATCATATCTCCCACAGGCATGTTATAGCTGTAGGAAACACCCATATCTCCTTTCACAAAGGAAACAAGCCAAGATGCATAGCGCTCAAAGAACGGCCTGTTAAGACCCATTTCTTCGCGCAGTGCCTCCAAGCTTTCCGGTGTGGCCTGAGTACCCAGCTTATGCACTGCCGGGTCCCCCGGTATAATGGCGAAAGCCAAAAATACCAGGAAGGACACCAAAAGCAGTGTCAAAAGCATGAATATGAACTTTTTAATAATTTTCTTAGCGTTCAATTTTTTACTCTACAATGTATAATTTGGAAAAATCCTGTACATACAAAGGATAGAATGTGTAACCTGCGTACTTTTTATTAAGAGCAACAAGTTCTGCTATATCCTGAATGTATACGTTTGCTGCCTCTTTAGTCAAGATGGCTTCGCAATCTTTGTAGTACTGAGTTCTTAACTCGTCATCAGTCTCAGCGTTGGCTTTTGCAAAAGCTGCATCGTAATCTTCTGAGCTGAAGTTAGTGAAGTTATTGTGTGCGGTAGACTCAAATCTTGATAAGAGAGCATTTGCGCACAAGGTTGAAGCGTCTACACCAATTACTGTGGACTGGAAGTTTCTTCCGCTGTAAACATCGCTTAACCAGCTGTCCCACTCAATAAGAGAGATCTCAGCGTTAACACCGATCTCCTTGAGCTGCTCAACAATAACCTGAGCTGTATCTACGTGCTGAGTATAGTTTGAAGGAACTGTAATGGTAAAAGTCAGTCCGTTCTCATAACCTGCTTCCTTGAGAAGCTCTTTGGCCTTGTCAAGATCACGTGTGTAGTAGTTGTTCAAATCCTCAACATAGTACTTGCCGAAGGAAGGGAACATGCTGCTACCAATCTTTGAACCATGTCCGTCGGAAACGAACTCAAGAATCTTATCCTTATCTACTGCGTAGCAAAGAGCCTGTCTTACTCTCACATCGTTGAAGGGCTCAACGCCGTTATTGAGGTAAAGAGCCTGAACAAGATTCATTGTTCCTTCGTAGATTTCGTAATTATCATTGAGCTGGTCTGCCTGTGCAGAAGTTACACGGGCAAGCATATCAATAGCTCCGCTGTTAAGGTTCATGACGATTGTATCGGTATTGGCTACTACCGCAAGGGTGATGTGCTTAATCTTAGCTTTCTCTCCCCAATAATCGTCAAAGCTCTCCAATATAAAGTTCTCCTGTGGCGATCTGGAGACATATTTGTAAGGACCGGTTCCGATACCTGTGTGGTCAGGGTCCTTATTGGAGGCGGGAATAATGGATGCATTCACACTTGCAAGAGCGGTGTTGAAGTCAACATCGGGTTTCTCCAAGGTGATAACAACCTTTCCGTCTTCTGTGACGGAAATATCCGTAACATTAGAAAACGCTGATACCATTCCGGCATCAGCGCATTTGTTTAATGAGTAAACAACATCCTCTGCCGTAACTTCTGTACCGTCGTGGAATTTCACTCCTTCTCTCAAAGTGAATGTGTAGGTTAATCCGTCTTCTGAAACGGAATACTCACTAGCTATGGCAGGGTTCAGATTACCATTTTCGTCCGGCTTAAGTAATCCCTCATAAATATTGAAGTAAATTTCCTTAGTTCCTGCCGCCACAGCCTTAGTGGGGTCAAGACTATCCTCCATATCCTGGGGAATGCCGATGGTAATTGAAGAGGAAGACGCAGTCTCCTTATCACCTGAGCAAGCTGTCAGTGCAATAGTCAGTGTCGCCAACACAACTACTGAAAAGAGTTTGAAAAGCTTTCTTTTCATGTGTTAAATCCTTTCTTCATTATGAAATTGTATTTATGTTTAAAAGATGTTATTTCTTCTCTTTGAGGATATTCTTTAACTCATCCACAAAGGTGTTAACATCCTTAAACTCTCTGTAAACGGAAGCAAATCTTACATATGCAACAGGATCCAGATCTTTAAGTTTGTTCATAAGGAGTTCACCGATAACCTGGCTGGGAATCTCCTTGTCCTCCATTGAGAAAATCTCATTCTCAACAGAATCCACAAGGCTTGTAATCTGCGTTGCGGAAACAGGACGTTTGTGGCAGGCTCTAAGTACGCCGGCCTCAATCTTGGCTCTGTCGTAAGCTTCCCTGTTATTGTCCTTTTTGATAATTATGAGAGGTATTGTCTCGATCTTCTCATAAGTGGTAAAGCGCTTTCCGCACTCGTCACAAACACGACGACGACGGATGGAGTTATTGTCTTCAGCAGGTCTGGAGTCGATAACTCTGGTGTTCTCATGATTACAGAATGGACATTTCATTCTTTTATCCCCCGTTTCAAATTGGTAAAAACCAATTTAATTATAAACAGGATTAGTTATTATGTCAACTATACACCACTAGATGTAGTTGTTGATTCCTCTTCTTCCACCTTTTCACAGTTCTCATCCTTAGCAAAACGTGTTGCAAGAACCAGTCCTGCCACGCCTGCAATAAAGGTAAAGATAGCGATAAACTGGGATGTAGAGAATACTCCCACACTTCCTCTGTCAAGGTCGCCTCTGAGATACTCAATAATGAATCGGCCTATACTGTAGAAAATCATGTAAAGTGCAGTGGTCTGTCCGGGCTTGTTAAACTTCTTGTTGTATAAAAAGATAAGTCCAAAGGCCAATATAAAGTCACAGGCGGACATAATAAGCTGTGTAGGAATAAGGGGTACATTGTTGGGTGCAAAATGTGAATTTGTAAATGTCACGCAAAAAGGTCCGCTGCACTCTCTTCCGTAGCAGCAGCCTGCCAGGAAGCATCCGATTCTTCCGAAGGCCTGTCCGAAAGCCACAGAAGGAAAAGCATTGTCAATATACTTTAAAGCGTTAAGCTTGCATATCTTACAATAAATCAAAGCACCGACAATACCGCCTAAGATTCCGCCGTAAACAACCCATCCGTTAAAGAACTCACGGATTAAAGATGCGGGATCACTTATAAATCTGTCCCATGTGGTAATCGTATACAGAATTTTGGACCCTGCAAATCCGGCTACAACACAAGATAAAACAAAACCGAATACTTTCTCGGGGTCCAATCCTCTCTTCTTTGCTCTTTTCTCTGCGGTGAAATAAGCAACAAGAATACCTATTCCTATCATTAGACCATATCCGTAAACGGTAAATGGTCCTATATGAAATAACTCGTTATACATTTTTATCCTCTTTCAAAACTTTATTAAAGACGTAGGTAATCGTCTCATTATCAAAGGGT
>JAFZSQ010000092.1 GCA_017619295.1 Lachnospiraceae bacterium | reverse complement strand
AGTGATGCATATATCTCTTCTCTGTAACAAATGCATCTAATCCATCGATTTTCTGAGCCTCTGAAAGAGGAGCAAGTGTAACTACGTCACAAATCTGTGTCTGTCCACGAGTAAACATTGAAGAACCGTGAACTCTGGGGATAATATCTACTTCAGCGTGAAGAGGACGAATCTGTGTAATCTCACGACCATCGGGACGCTTGTGATCCTTAAGAATCATCTTACGTACTGTCTTCTTCTCGTACTGATAAATAGCCTCTCCGAGGATTGCAAGCCACTCTTCGTTGTCTGCAAAAGCTTCCTCAAGACGAGCGGTAATCTGACGGATGTTCTCCTCACGAACCTGCTTCTCGTCTGTGAATACAGCCTGCTCCATCTCTTCCTGAGGAACGAGTTCTTTCATCTTAGCGAAAAGCTCTTCAGGAACAGCACAGCTTGTGTACTCGTGTTTAGGCTTACCAACCTCAGCAACCATCTTGTTGATGAACTCGATGATTGTCTGGTTAACTTCGTGTGCCTTGTAGATAGCTTCAATCATCTTAGCTTCGGGAATCTCGTTGGCACCTGCCTCGATCATGATAACCTTCTCGCTTGTTGAAGCAACTGTTAAGTTAAGGTCTGATACCTTCCACTGATCCTGTGAAGGGTTGATGATGAACTCTCCGTCAATCATACCAACCTGTGTTGTTGCACAAGGTCCGCAGAAAGGAATGTCTGAAATGCTTGTTGCGATAGCAGAACCAAGCATAGCCACCAACTCAGGACGGCATGCAGGGTCAACAGACATAACCATATTGTTCAATGTAACGTCATTTCTGTAATCCTTAGGGAAAAGGGGACGCATAGGTCTGTCGATTACACGGCTTGTAAGAATAGCATTCTCACTTGCCTTACCTTCTCTCTTTGTGAAACCTCCGGGAATCTTACCTACAGCGTATAACTTCTCCTCATACTCAACACTGAGAGGGAAGAAATCAATACCGTCTCTGGGCTTCTCAGATGCAGTTGCAGTACAAAGAACTGTTGTGTCTCCATAGTGCATGAATGCGCATCCGTTTGCCTGCTTACCTACTCTGTTTACGTCAACAGAAAGTGTACGTCCGGCAAGTTCCATGCTAAATGTCTTGTAACTAAAATCCATATTTTCTTTCTCCTTCTGCCTGCTCTACAGGCTTCTTTCATTGAATGTCTAAATTGACAAAAAAGGCGGCAAGAACAAAAGCCCTAACACCGCCTTTTAATTCACGTTTTTACTTTCTTAAGCCAAGCTTCTCAACGATTGCACGATATCTCTCGATATCTTTGTTCTTTAAATAAGCCAAAAGGTTACGTCTCTGACCTACCATTTTGAACAAACCTCTTCTTGAGTGGTGATCCTTAGGATTGCTCTTTAAGTGCTCAGTAACCTCAGCAATTCTCTCAGATAAAACTGCGATCTGAACTTCGGGTGAACCTGTGTCGCCCTCTTTCATGCCGTACTTCTTGATAAGCTCTGTCTTTTTCTCTTTTGTAATCATTTCTAATTCCTCCTGAATCTTAAGTCCGCCATACACTAAGAATCGGTCGGAGTGTCCGTATTCCGAGTGTCGGCACAAAATCATACCTAGATACTATATCACAGTAATCCCGGGTTGTAAACATTTATTTTGGGAAAAACCGTATTTTCCTACTCATCTTCACTTTCGACGATAGCGAATGCAATATTTGTAGCATGGTCAGCAACTCTCTCAAGTCCTGAGATAACATCCGAGAAAATCATGCCGGCTGCAGGTGTGCATTCATTCTTTGTAAGTCTGTCGATATGGGACTGCTGGTACTCTCTCTCAAGGTTATCAATCTCATCCTCGATTCTGATAACATCCTGCATATGCTCCTCTTTGCTCTGGGCAAAGATTTCAACTGCATATCTTAAGATGTCATTTACTCTCTCCATCATGGCGCCCATTTCGGCTATGGCATCTTTACTGAACTCTACGCCTCTTTCCTGTCTCATTCTTGCAGAATCTGCTATATTCTCTGCATGGTCACCAATTCTTTCGATATCGTTTACCACATGGAACAAAGCACCGATGCTCTTCAAATCTTCGATAGGAAGGGTTGTCTGGTTAATCTTTACAAGATAGTCCGTTATGGCGTGATTGAGGAAGTCGATGTTTTTCTCAACTTCATAAACCTCTGTAATATCTTCCTCATCCAAAGTAATAAGGGCATTCATCGCTCTGTTTAAGTTCTCGGAAGCAAGGGTTGCCATACGATCAAGCTCTTTTATAACGTCGGTTACTGCGGTAGCCGGGTTAAACAGCACCTTGTCACCGATGTATTTAAGCTGGAAGGATGCACGGTAGCCAATCTTCTCGTCCTCGCCCGGTACCAGAAGGTACGTAAGCTTTACAATAAGGTTTGAGAAAGGAAGTAAGATAATAACCTGAACAATCTTTATAATAGTGTGGGCGTTCGCAACAAATCTTCCGGGGTCGCTTGATACCGTATCAATCACGTTGACAACAGGATTCATTGCAACCATGAAGATTACGAAGAACAAAACCGTACCTATTATATTAAAGAGCAAATGTATGTATGCTGCTCTCTTTGCGTCTCTTTTACCTGCCAATGAAGAAAGAAGTGCAGGTGTACATGCGCCGATATTACATCCAAGGATTATAAATAAGGTAATCTCTTTGGGAATAAGTCCCTGGTTTGCCATCAAAAGCACGATGCTGACCGTTACAGATGAGCTCTGAATAATGGCTGTAAGAACTGTTCCTATTAATATAGCCATGAAAGGATTATCCAAAGAGGATAAAAGGCTAACTACCTGAGGGTGATCTTTCATGCTGGCCATTGCTCCGGACATGTTGGAAAGTCCAAGGAACAGAATACCGAAACCAACTACTATTTCAGCCAGTTTCACCACATTCTGCTTCTTGCAGAACATGACGATTACCACACCCAAGAGTAAAATAACAGGTGCTACTTCTGACAGATTGAATGATACCAACTGTGAAGTGATGGTTGTACCTATATTGGCACCAAATATAACTCCTGCAGCCTGATACAGGTTCATCAGGCCTGAGTTAACGAAGGAAACAACCATTACGGTACATGCAGATGAACTCTGAATAATACCCGTAAATATAATACCGACAAGCATTCCCGTAAATCGGTTGGTTGTTAACTTTTCAAGAATGTTTCTGAGCTTTGCGCCCGCCACTTTCTCTATGGAGTCGCTCATGACTCTCATTCCGTAAAGGAAGAGGCCCAAGCCTCCGAACATGGCAAGCAGAACCGTTAATCCCATTATTTACCTCCTAAAACCGGCTTCGATGTCTTTCTTCATCTGAGCTTTAAGATCATCAATACTGTCAAATTTCTTCTCAGGCCTTAAAAATCCCAGAAGTTTTACCCCCGCCCTGTTGCCGTAAACGTTCTGATTAAAGTTGTAAAGGAACGTTTCAACGGTTACCTTCTTTTCGTCTGTGACAGTGGGTTTGACACCTATATTGGTAATACCTTTAAATAATTTACCCTCTATTTCAGTTTCCGAATAATAAACCCCAAAGGGCGGTAAAAGTTTTTCTTCATCCGGAATCTGATTTATAGTCGGCATTCCAATTGTTCTGCCGATTTGGTTTCCATGAACAATTTCCCCTGTAATCTGATAGGGAGCTCCGAGAAAAGCAGATGCCTTCTCCATTTCGGAATTCTTGATAGCATCTCTGATTGCGGTGGAGCTTACAATCTCGTCATCAATTCTTACCTTATCTATAATGTCTGCTTCGTAGTCGTATTTACTTCTTAATTCAAGAAGAAGTTTTGAATCCCCTTCTCCTCTTATTCCATATGAAAGGTCTGAGCCCGCAGCAACGTACTTGGCATGAAGCTTTCCACAGAGTATTTCTCTTATAAAGCTTTCAGGCTCCGTATCCGCTGTTTCCTTATCAAAAGGATATTCCACCAGGTAATCAACGCCCAGTTCGTCGAATACTCTTCTCTTTTCTGCTACGGTTGTAAGGCACTTCTCTTCAGCTCCAAAGAACTTCTCCGGTGAAGGAGCAAAGGTGAAAACACACACCTTAAGTCCTTTTTCCTTCTGCTTCATACAGGACTCAATCAGCTTCTTATGTCCCATATGAACTCCGTCGAACTTGCCTATTGTAACGGCAGTGGGCCTTTCAATTCTAAAATCCTTAGTTTCTTTAATAACTTCCAATTAAATCACCCGTTCTCCCTGTCAATGTTGCTTTAATTCTTCGGGAAGGAACATTTTGAAAGGCTTATACACTTCGCCTTTCTTCTCATACACTCCGTAAAACTCGCCTTTGCTGTCATAAACACGAATCTTGCCTGTCAGCTTTTTTGTATCTGTCTCACAGAAATTTGAATTGTCCAACACATTTCCGTTAATCAGAAGCTTTAGTGCGTCGTCTTTGACAAATGCCTTTTCGTATTCCGCAAAGAATTCGTCAACAGGTGTAACTATCTTAAACAGTTCATTGTTGTCTCTGTATTTTTCGATTTCTGCAAGGGTGTATGCATTCTCAATTTTAAAGACACCCGTTTTTGTCCTCACAAGGGAGTCCATTGACGCCCCACACCCCAATTTTTCGCCAATATCATTCATCAGGGTTCTAATGTAAGTCCCTTTGGAACAAGTAATTCTTAAAGTAATTAAAGGCAAATTTAATTTCTCTATAGCGATATTGTTGATACAAACCCTTCTCGTGGGCCTGTCAACCACCTTGCCTTTTCTTGCAAGATCATATAATCTTTGTCCGTTTACCCATACTGCAGAGTACATGGGTGGAAGCTGGTCGTATTCTCCGATAAAGGAATTTACAGCCTCTCTTATTTCCTCTTCCGTGCAGTTAACTTCTTTTTCAGAAGTAATCTGCCCCGTCATATCCTGGGTATCTGTGGTTACTCCCAGTCTCATGACTCCCACATATTCCTTCTCCTTGTCAGTCATGGACTCGCAAAGCTTTGTGGCGGAACCAAGGCACACAGGAAGTACCCCTGTTGCATCAGGGTCCAATGTTCCCGTATGTCCCATCTTCCTTTGCTTCAGAATTCCTCTAAGCTTTGCCACAACATCAAAGGAAGTATATCCGGACTCTTTATTTACATTTATAATTCCGTTTATCAATTATTTTCCTCAAGTTGTTTTGCAATATACTTGGAAAGGTTGTTAACACAATCGTGATAGCTTCCTTCCATTGTGCATCCGGCAGCTCTTGCATGTCCGCCTCCGCCAAATGTGCTTACTGCCTTAGCTGCATCCACCTTAGGCGTGGTTCTGAGACTTACTTTATACTTGAAAGTTCCAAGTTCGTACATGAAAATAGCACAGTCTACGCCCTTTATATTCCTGAGCTGGTTAACTATGCCATCCAAGTCTGCAGGGGTTGCTTCATAAAAGTCCATGGTTCTCTTATCAACGCAGCTGACAATGCATCTGCCGTCAAGGAATCTCACACTTTCAAGCATGGCCCTGCCCATTATTTGATTCTGTACATAGGTCTTCTGGTAAAAAGTCTCCTCCACGATTCTGGGGAAGTCGAAATCAAATTTGATAAGCTCGGAGGCAGCAATAAGAGTCTCCGGCCTGGTGTTAGAATACTGGAACACACCGGTATCATGAATAATACCGATGTATATAGCCAGTGCAATATCTGTGTCCATTCTCTCCTCATAGGAAAGAGAATTCTCGTCATTTTTGATCAGTTCATAAACCAACTCACTGGCGGAACCGACTTCAGGGAAACAATAGTTTTCCATGCCGGATCCACCTGCATTGGTAATATGATGGTCAATATTAACTGTAAGCTTCGATTCAGTGAACATCTTTGCAGCTTTTTCGTTCATTCTGTCATAGCTGCAGTCCAGGCAAAAGAATACGTCAAATCCACCCTCATGCTCATATGAGGTGTCAATCTCATCAAGATACTTTAAATCCTTCATGTTTTCATTCTTGGAATCCAACATAAGTGTTATTTTGGCATCTTTAGCGATTTTCTTAAGGTAAAGATAGAGAGCCATGGTAGAACCATAGCAATCTCCGTCAGGGCGAATATGGCCGCTGACACCAATGGATTTGGCATTTGCCACAAGACTAGACAGTTTCATCATCCTCGAGCCTTTCTGTTCCCTTGTTAACCTCATCGATAAGTTTGGACATGTTTACGCCGTACTCAATGGAATTATCCATGATAAAGGTAATTTCAGGGGTGTTTCTGAGATTAATCTTTTTTGCCAAATAGTTTCTGATGTATCCTGAAGCAGACTCCAAGCCCTTCTTGGTCTGAAGTCTTGCCTCTTCGTCTCCGTAAACCGAAATGTATGCTTTACATGTCTTAAGGTCGGGAGCCACATCAACGGAGACAACGCTTGTCATGGGTGAGATTCTGGGGTCTTTGATTTCACCTCTTATGCACTCAGCCAAAACATGCATTACCTCTTCGTTAATTCTTATACTCTTAATACTGTTTTTTCTCATTGTAAACCTCGATTCTATCGGGGAACCTCAACCATAATGTAGGCTTCAACCTGATCAAGTTCTTTGATTGCATCGAATCCGTCAAATACAAGGCCACACTCGAATCCGGCTTTAACTTCCTTAACATCGTCTTTGAATCTCTTAAGTGATGCAAGGTTTCCTTCGAAGATCTGCTCGCCTTCTCTGGTGATTCTGACTTTACATCCTCTCTGGAATACACCGTCAAGTACGTATGAACCTGCGATGTTACCGACAGCACTTGCCTTGAATATCTGACGCACTTCAGCATGTCCGATAACCTTCTCCTCAAATACGGGATCAAGCATACCCTTCATGGCTGCTTCGATATCCTCGATTGCCTGGTAAATTACCTTGTAAAGTCTTACATCTACGCCTTCTCTCTCTGCAGAAGCCTTTGCCTGTGCATCGGGACGAACATTGAATCCGATGATGATTGCATTTGAAGCACTTGCAAGAACTACGTCGGACTCGTTGATGGCACCTACGCCACCATGGATACACTTAACAACAACTTCCTCGTTGGAAAGCTTGAGAAGCGATGTCTTAACTGCCTCAACTGAACCCTGTACATCAGCCTTAACAATAATGTTGAGTTCCTTAAGGTTGCCGGCCTGAATCTGGCTGAATACATCATCAAGTGACATATGAGCCTTGGTCTCTTCAAGCATCTTCTCCTTATGCTGAGTAACGAATGCCTCTGCATAGGACTTGGCTGTCTTATCTGAATCGTGTGCGATGAATACTTCACCTGCGTTAGGAACATCGTTAAGACCGAGAATCTCAACGGGAGTTGAAGGAATAGCTTCCTTAACCTTTCTTCCCTTATCATCAATCATGGCACGAACTTTACCATGGCTTGAACCTGCGGAAATGAAGTCACCAACATGCAATGTACCCTTCTGTACGAGTACTGTTGCAACGGGTCCGCGTCCTTTATCAAGCTCAGCCTCGATAACGATACCTCTTGCCTTTCTGTTGGGATTAGCCTTGAGTTCAAGGATATCAGCAGAAAGGAGAATCATTTCAAGGAGCTGTTCAATGCCTTCACCTGTCTTAGCGGAAACGGGAACGAATACTGTGCTTCCACCCCAGTCCTCTGAGATAAGCTCGTACTCTGTAAGTTCCTGCTTAACACGGTCGATGTTTGCATTGGGTTTATCAATCTTGTTAACGGCAACGATAATTTCGATGCCTGCAGCTTTTGCATGGTTGATAGCCTCGATGGTCTGGGGCATTACACCGTCATCTGCCGCAACAACAAGGATTGCGATATCTGTGGCATTGGCACCACGCATACGCATGGCTGTGAAAGCCTCATGACCGGGTGTATCAAGGAATGTGATCTTACGATCGTTAACCTTAACTGTGTAAGCACCGATGGCCTGAGTGATTCCGCCTGCCTCTTTATCTGTAACGTTGGTCTTTCTGATTGCGTCGAGGAGGGAGGTTTTACCATGATCGACGTGACCCATTACGCAGATAACGGGAGCACGGGTAACCATATCATCGGGATTCTCCTCTTCTTCCTTAAGAAGCTCTTCGATGATATCAACCTTAACCTCTTTCTCACAGATGATTTCGTACTCAATTGCGATGTTCTCTGCTTCTTCAAAAGAGATTTCCTGGTTAACGGTAACAATCTGACCCTGCATGAAGAGTTTCTTGATAATAGCAGAAGGCTGCTGTTTCATCTTCTCTGCAAGTTCTTTAATGGTAATAGTCTCAGGAATGGTAATAACCTTGATTACCTCTTCAACTACTTCTTCTTTCTTCTTTTCGGGCTTAATAAACCTGCCTGCACGATTTTTCGGTGCACCATCTTCCTCATAAATAAGGTCTTTCTTGGATCTCTTATCAAAGTCCTTATTATTTGAGCGTCGCTTTTCATCATCTCGCCCTTTATCCACAGGTCCTTCCGCAAAGCCTTTGCCGCCTGCCTTGTTTGCGAACCTATTACCCTGGCCCTGATTGTTCTTCGGCCCAAAGTTCTTATCCCCTTCAGGCTTCTGATAACCTGTACGAGGGCGGTCACCAGACTGATTGCCATAAGGAGCGTTTTGACGTCCATTGGGTCTATTCTGTCCGTCTGCAGGTCTCGGTCTTCTTTCGGTATTGTCGTTAGGTCTGTTGCCTTGATATCTCTCATTGCTTCTACCTGCGTTACCTCTGTTAGCATCATCGGGTCTTCTGCCTTCAGGAGCTCCCTGGGGCTTACCCTGAGGTCTCATGTCCTTAAGACCCTGCATCTCGTTGGGATCTGTGGGTTTAACAGAAGATCTGATAAGGGGTCTGTTAACACTGGGTGTGGGTGAAGGAGGTGTTGAAGGTTTAATCAATCCTCCGGGACGTCCGTTTCCTCCCATAGGTCTGCCGCCCTGTCCGCCCATAGGTCTGTTACCCTGGGGTCTCTGACCGGGCATTTTGGAATTGGCGGTATTGCTAACGATAATAATTTTCTTTTTCTTCTTCGGAGCCTCACCGTTTCCCTCCGCTGCGGGAGCGGGTGCCTTTGCAGGCGCTTCCTCTGCCTTGGGAGCGGGCTTTTTAGCCTCTTCCTTGGGAGCCTCTGCCTTAGGAGCAGCCTTTCCGAATTTCTTCTTAACCATTTCAATTGCATCGTCCTCAATGCTGCTCTGAGCAGCCTTAACTTCGATGCCCTTTTCGCCAAGGAATGCTATCACATCCTTGCTTTGTATATCCAGCTCTTTTGCGAGCTCATGCACTTTCATTTTTGCCATGCTTTTTCCTCCGTCCTATTTAGTCTCATCCAATGCACTTAGCATTTCGTTTAAGCTTTTTGCGAATCCCGCATCCGTAACTCCCATGGAAGCACGCATCTCTTTACCGATGGCGTGTCCAAGTTCATCCTTGCTTCCGTATTCAAAAACCGGAACCTTGTAGAAGGCACCCTTGTCTTTGAAAAGCTTCTTTGTATTGTCCGAAGCGTCTTCTGCCACTACCACGAGTTTGACTTTTCCGTCCTTTATTCCGTTTTCAGTGGAGAATTCTCCGCTTACGACTTTACCTGCCTTAGTTGCAAGACCCATAAGCGCAAAAATCTTATTCTGTGCCATCCGTAAACTCCTTTACCAGGTTCTCATAAACTTCCGCAGGAATCTGAACATGAAGGGATCTCTCAAGGCCTTTGGATTTCTTGGCTTTCTGCAGGCAGTCAAGATTCTTGCAAATGTAAGCACCTCTGCCGTTCTTCTTGCCTGTAAGGTCCAAAACGATTTCATCCTCAGGTGTCTTAAGCACACGCATAAGCGTTCTCTTGTCCTTCATTTCTCCGCAGCCTAAACACTGCCTCATTGGAATCTTTTTTTCCATTCTTATTACTCTTCTCCGTCTTCGGAGGCTTCTTCATAGCCTTCTTCGTATTCGCCTTCGTACTCCTCATCGTACTCGTCATCATCGTACTCGTAGTCTTCGATTCTGAATCCGGGAGTATCCTTAGCCTGAGTTTCACTCTTAATATCGATCTTGTATCCGGTAAGTCTTGCTGCAAGTCTTGCATTCTGACCTTCTTTACCGATTGCAAGTGAAAGCTGATAATCGGGAACAACAACCTTAGCTGTCTTCTCATCGGGATCAGCGAAAACTGCAACGATCTTAGCTGGTGAAAGCGCATTCTGAATAAGTGTACCGGGGTTCTCATCCCAGTTCACGATATCAATCTTCTCGCCTCTGAGCTCTTCAACGATTGCATTAACTCTTGCGCCGTTCATACCTACGCAAGCACCTACTGCATCAACGTTAGGGTTGTTGCTGTAAACTGCAATCTTTGTTCTGCTTCCTGCTTCTCTTGCAATAGACTTGATTTCAACTGTTCCGTCCTTAATCTCGGTAACTTCTGACTCAAAGAGTCTCTTAACGAGATCTGGATGAGTACGGCTCACGTTAATACGAGGTCCCTTGGGAGTGTTCTTAACGTCTACGATGTAGAGTTTAATTCTCTCAGTGGGCTTAAATACCTCTGTCTTAACCTGCTCATTCTCAGAAAGAATAGCATCAGCCTTACCAAGGTTAATGGAAATATTCTTACCAACATATCTCTGTACGATACCGGTAACAACATCTTTCTCCTTCTCATAGAACTGATTGTAGATAACGCTTCTCTCTTCCTCACGAATCTTCTGTAAGATAACGTTCTTTGCGTTCTGAGTAGCGATACGTCCAAACTCTTTGGATTTAATCTCAAGGCGAACAGTTCCGCCAACCTTAGCCTTCTTATCGATGGCCTTAGCGTCCTCTAAGGTAATCTGAAGAATATCGTCTTCAACCTCATCCTTTGTAGCAACAACTTCCTTCTCGGCATAAACCTCGAATTCACCTGTCTCTCTGTTAATCTCAACCTTTACGTTGTCTGCTTTACCAAAGTGGTTCTTGCAGGCTGTAAGCAATGAATTCTCGATAGCTTCGAATAAGGTCTCTTTGCTGATCTCCTTCTCTTTTTCAAGCACATCCAATGCTTCCATTAATTCTGTATTCATCTTTTTCTTTCATCCTCCAATCAAAAATCAATAGCCAGTCTTACATCTGCAAGATCTGTGCGATTATAAGTTTTATCTTCACCGTTTACTGTGATTGTTACTGTTTTCTCATCAAACGCTTTAAGAGTACCCTCGGCATTCTTACTTCCGTCAATGGGCTTGTAGAATTTAAGTTCCACATCCTCACCGATACTCTTTTCAAAATGTTTGTCCTTCTTAAGGCTTCGTCCAAGGCCCGGTGAACTCACTTCCAAGATGTAAGCATCTTCAATAAAATCTGCTTCATCAAGCTTGTCCGACAACGCTCTGCTGACTGCTTCGCAATCATCGATGTCCACTCCGCCTTCCTTGTCAATGTAAGCTCTAAGATACCAGTCACTGCCTTCCTTAACATACTCCACATCGTAGATTTCTACGCCGCGGTCTTTCGTTATCGGAATCTGAAGTTCTTCGGTCTTAGCTTCATAAGTCTTACCCTTTGACAATTAGCTCACTTCCTTTCCATATTCAGTTTTAATTGCATGAAAAAGGTGGACCGCTTAGGCCCACCTGAATCTCAACATTATCAACACTGTTATGTTACCCTATTTAGTTAGGAAAGTCAAGGGTTTTACGCATAGCTTTTCCCATTTTGATGCAACGCGCTTCTATAATCGGGGCATATCTTGATTAAGGAGGAGTATCTATGGGTTATATTGATAACAAGGTGAAGGTAACGGTTATTGAAAGCAAGTGTCCCAAGTATAAGGTTGGGGATGTGATTTGCTTTGAAGGAAGTTCACTGAACAAAGAAAAGAGCGATAACGTTTGCATGGTTGCAATGAATGCGCTCTACCCTTTCATCTACAGTTTCAGAAGAGGCGGAAGTTTAAGGAACGGCCCTTATCAGTGCACAGACTGCGATGAAACCGTGAAATTTACAATTGAAGTTGATGAATAAAATAAAGAGCTTCAGTCTTTTGAGACTGAAGCTCTTTTATGCGATTATCTTGCAAAACTGGAAATAGCAATTTTATCCAATGCTGAAAGCTCTCCTTTTGATATCATCATATTATCAAATGAAAGGAGAACAACAAAATGAATCTCGAAGTATTTGAATCCTTTAACAACGGGCAGCTGCGTCTGCCGGGCAAAACCATTTTTTTCGCCGATATCGCTTGGTCGAAACATCCAGTCTTTGAAGGTGTCGAATTAAAACACATCATTACCTCCAAGGACACAAATGGCGAGTACAGTTATCATCTTGTCAGAATTGCTCCCAACAAAAGTATTCTTGATCACACTCATGAAACTCAGTTGGAAACCCATGAAGTGATCGCCGGCGAAGGCACCTGTATCAATGATGGTCATGAACTTGTCTATGAACCCGGTGTCATATCTGTAATGCCTAAAACCATTCATCACGAGGTTCATGCAGGAAAAGACGGATTATATTTGTTCGCCAAGTTTTTCCCTGCATTATGTTAATCATCATTTGCCAGTGCATCTTGATATTGACGGGGCGTCATGCCCACTATCTTCTGAAAGCATCTGTCCAGGTGGCTTTGATCGCAAAATCCTGCTTCATAAGCCACTTCAGGGATGCTTTTGGTTGTTTCAAGCAGTTTCTGAGCTTTTCTGACCTTACACTGTATCTGAAATTGATGTGGTGTAAGGCCAAATGCTTTCTTAAACCTTCGTATCATATGGTATGGACTGACCTGTGAGTCTTCCGCCATTTCCTCAATAAGGTATATATTCTCCGGTTTTTCCATAATGGTATCCTGAAGTTCTTTCAGATTATCATCATTCACAACAGCATCAGTCTTGATACACATTACCACCATAGAATAAGGATTTTCATCCACAGGTTTTACCTCATGCAGGACATTTGGAATTATTCGGAATTCATCTCCCTGCATATAGATGCAACTTTCACCATCTATTGTAATACAGACCTTTCCATCTTCAACATAACCTATCGTCAAATGATTTGTATGCGTGTGCGGAAGATATGTTTTTCGAGATTTCACATATCGAACACACTCAATTTCATCGTTCTTTTTGCTGTAAGTTACTTCGCTCATCTTCGTCTTAGTCAGTTTACTGAAAGTTATAGTCTCTTCTCAAACCTAAACATTCCCTCAGGGAACTGCTCATCTATCTGCTCTGCCATTTCGGGATCATTCGGGTCCGGGTGATGGCTGTTATAAAACTCCACTATATGGAATCCACATCTGTTCACGTAAAAATGAATATTTCGCTTCTCAAAATATGGAGTAACCGTTTCCCATACCTTTACCTCGGGATGGAGCTTCTCAACCTCGCACCAAGCGGAGTACCCGATTCCCTTGCTGTGACCTTTTGGCGTAACAAAAAGAATGTCAAGATCCCCCTTGTCACCTTCAACTTTTATAATCACACCACCTACATTTCTGCCGTCCTCTACGATTCTATAGGCTTCACCACCATCAATAGATTGCTCTATCGTCTCACGGGAAATGATCTGGTCGCCTTCCTCAAAATGGTCATCGCGAAGGCCAAATTCCTCAAGCGCACCATAGTTAAATGCTTCCTGATTATCCAATATAAATTGTTCTCTGTCGCTATCCTATAACGGGATAAGTTTTATATTATTCATAGTACTATATCCTATAAGTTAATCCATGTTGTACATCTTCATTGTTTCACGATTTCGATACTCATGTTTCTCGTAGTATGCGATCAACTCTCCGGATTCGCTTCTAAGAGCGACCATATATACATCTTTGTTTTCTTTCTCGTTATATGATGTATATACGATATTGTTATCCTTTGATGCCTTGAACCAATCTAACACCTTTATAATCATTTCACGAGATTTATCGTTGTGGCAATTAAGAAGGCTTTGCCCTATCAGACTTTTGCCGCCCCATTTCTCATATCGATTTATCGCTGTAGGATTCATATAGATTATCGTATGGTCAAGATCACAGATAACCACAGCAGCTTTGTCAGCTTCAAGTACGCTTTTATATACTTCATTAAGATCTACCATCGTTTACTCTCCTTCGTCGGTTATTCTGAAATTTATCCCTTATAATCACATGATACATCTGCAAATGATCTAATCCCATTTATGTAATCATCATATGCATGTTCAGGATCTTTCCCATGGAATATTTTGCACATGCCACACATATCACAGTCTGCAATGCACGGAAAACGCTCTTTTATGTATGTTCTTCGTTCTTCTAACGAAGAATTCTCTATACTAGGTGCATTTGTCATAACCATACCTCATAAGATATTTCTTCCCTGGCGATACTGCTCCATGTACTCCGCGTTGATTTCCTTAATCTCACGCTTTCCATCAATATAGTCCTGGTAGATATCCCAAGGGGACCCGCCTCCGAGCCAGCAGGATGAACAATTCTCGCATCCTCCACCACAATCCATCGAGTTCTTAACGATAGATTCACGCTCTTCTCTTGTTGTGTCCTTTATGAGAATAGATTTAATCTCCATAGTATCCCACCTATTACTGCTCAGCTTGCATCTCTACATTTATGAGGTCTTCACTTTCTGCCATAGCCTGAAGTGTCATTTCAAGTAACTTGTCCAGCTCCCATCCGAGCTGCTCTGCTCCGCGCTCTATTACTTCTCTGGAGCATCCTGCTGCAAAGCCTTTACTCTTGTACTTCTTTTTTAGAGACTTAAGCTCCATATCTTTAGTACTCTTTGAAGGTCTCATGAGCGCAGCCGCCCAGATAAGTCCGGTAAGTTCGTCTGCAGCAAAAAGAACCTTCTCCATCTCATGAATAGGTTCCACATCAATCGTCACGCCACAGCCAACAGTGATACCATATCCGTGAGAACATACTGAGTGAATAATATCATCACTCACACCACCTTCTTTCAGAAGTTCCGGTGCCTTCAAGCAGTGCTCATCCGGGTACAGTTCAAAATCGATATCGTGAAGCAAGCCCACTATTCCCCAATACTCTGCCTTGTCAGAGTATCCGAGTTCTTTTGCGTACCATTTCATAACAGCTTCCACTGTCAATGAATGCTGGATATGAAAGGGGTCCTTGTTGTATTTTTTTAACAGCTTAAACGCTTCATCTCTTGGAATCATTTTTTATAACCGTCCTTTTCAATTCTTTATCTCTTCCAATTTGTGCTCTATTTCTTAATAACCTGGACTATGTGATCAGAATATCCCATCAAATCTGCTCGCTCTGCCGTCGCAATAAGATATTGAATCCACTCAGCATAAGATTTCTCGGACATGGAATTCACATTTTTGCTTATTATCTGTGATATTCCATCCTGCGCAAACCTGCATACTTTCTGAGCGTCATTTTCTTTACATACTGCATCTATCAGCTTGTCCACTTCGCTAATTGTATCAAGCAGTCTGGAAGATCCTGTATTATCAGTCACCAGAGCATTTTCTCTATCATAACCAATGCCGGTTATTTCACCGGCAGGATCCTCTGACATAAAAATCTCATGGATTAAAGGTGCATCCTGAAGACAAAAGGCAATAAATACAGGAGCTCCCGGCTTAGCTATTCTAAGTGCCTCTTTACATGCTCGTTTCCTGTCTTCAAAATCCTTCATACTGTAAATTGGCCCCATCATCAACACAAGGTCGTATTCATTATCATTCAGGAAGTGTAAATCCTTTGCATTTCCTTCAAATACCCTAATACGATCATTCCCAGAAAAATCATCTTTCATCTGGTTTACGTATTCAGGCGTTAATTCTACAGCATCAACATCATATCCTTCATCAGCCAAAGCCTTTGTATACACTCCGCCTCCGGCACCCACATCGGCAATCTTAAATCCGGGAGCAAGATATTTATGCAAATAATGCATTGTAATTATAAATTCAGTTTCATGGGCCTTGGTGTAGGTCAGTCTATTCCACTCAGGAAAACCGGTATATTGCTCTATTACCATATGAAAAGCAGTTTCCATGTTCATCTCCAATCAGCAAAGTCCTTGAACCTTTCCGATCATCCTGATAAAGTGTTATTTATTT
>JAFZSQ010000091.1 GCA_017619295.1 Lachnospiraceae bacterium | reverse complement strand
CCGCAAGGATTACTTTTCTCTTTTCCAATTGCTTTACATTCTTCTTTACGGGAAGAACGGTCTTAAGGGCCTGAATCATGGTAGAACCATAGGTTTTTCTCATCCAGGCTGCAAGCAGCACCTGCTTCTCAGCCACGGATACGGTGTTCTTAACAACGCCTTCAAGCTCTTTAATCTTTTCGGGCGGGTACTCGGAAGCTTTCTTTATCTCCGTCACATAGCCGGCAATCATGCGGTTTCCCTTGCCGAAGGGAATCTTAACCATGTTTCCGACTTCAATCTTGCCCTCAAGTCTTTCGGGAATCTTGTACTCGAATGTACGGTCAAGGCTTTCATGTGAAATTTCAATTATTACGCTTGCGTACATTCTCCTACTCCTTTCCCTGCATTAGCAGAAATTTTCAATAATAATCTGGGCTGTGGTTATTCCTCTGTAAGTGTTAAGTCCCAGTTCGTATGTAATGTTTGAGATGTTTCCGTTCTCTTTAATATGTTTGTCAAAAGCGTCGGCATCTCCAAAGAACACCGCCTCTCTTGCCTTGCCCTGTTCATCAAGAATGGTATATTTACCGTATTTTCCCTCGGCACCCATTCTCTTCATATTGATAAACTTAATATCTTTCCCTGCAAACAAAGGCTTGGGATTACCCACGCCGAAGGGTTCAAGCATATCAAGTTCCCTTGCAAGACTTTCACCCGCATAGCTTATGGGAAGCATCATATCTATACTTATCTTTTTGTAAAAATCATCTTCAGTCAGAGTACATTTCTCATTTAGTCTTTCTCTTAATTCGTCCTGCTTACCTGCCGGTACGGATAAGCCTGCCGCCAGCTTGTGGCCACCGAACTTGGTGAAGATATCACCCACCTCGCACATGGCTTCAAACATGTTGTACTCTTCTATGGAACGGCCGCTTCCCTTTAGGCCTTCCTCGCCGTCTGTAAGGATAAAGGTGGGTTTATTATATGTTTCTCTTATTCGTCCGGCTATGATTCCCGCCAGGCTTTCGTGGCAATCGGGAAGGTAGACAACAAGGACCTTATCCTTATCATATCCTTCCTTTTCTATTATCTCCATAGCCTTCTTAGTTCCATCGAGAGTCATGCTCTTTCTGGAGTCGTTGAGGCTCTTTAATTCTCCTGCCAAAACAGCAGCATCCGCATCATTTTCGGCCTTAAGTAAATCAAATGCTCTCATGGCTGAATCAAGACGCCCTGTAGCGTTAAGAGAAGGTCCTATGACAAAGCCCAGGTGATATGCGTTTAAGTTCTTCTTATCAAGGCTGTTGACTCTCATAAGGGCGTCTATGCCTTTGCAGGGTTTGCTCCGAAGGAGTCTCAATCCTTCCTTTACAATCACCCTGTTCTCACCCAAAAGCTCCATTACATCACAAACCGTAGCCAGGGCCGCAAAAGGTAAAAGCTCGTCAAGAAGTTCGTCCTTATCAATGGGACAGCCATACATTTCATTAAGGGCCTGTATTACCTTCATGGCAACCACGGCTCCGCAGATTCCTTCCTGTGGGTAATTGCACCTTGACTGCTTGGGATCAATAACCGCATCAGCCGGAGGAAGCGTTTCAATCTTTTCTTCTCCTTCCATCACAAAAGGAACTTCGTGATGATCCGTTACAACCACTTTCATCCCAAGTTCTTTTGCAAGGGCAACGGGTTCTTTTGCCGCGATACCGTTGTCACAGGTCACTATTAAGTCCACACCGTCCTCGTGGGCTTCTTTAATCATGTTTTCATTAAGGCCGTAACCGTCCTTAACTCTATGGGGAATGGCGACATCGACACTGCCGCCCAATTTTGTCAGACCGACAAACAAAACGTGGCTGGCACAAATTCCATCCACGTCGTAATCTCCGATTACTCTGATTCTGACTCCACCGTCTATAGCTTCCTTGATGAGCTTGCACCCATCCTCCATGCCAAAGAGAAGATGAGGATCAAAAAGGGAGTTTCTGTCTCCCTTAATGAACCTTGCAATCTCTTCGTCATCAATCACATTACGGTTTCTTATTATCCTTGCTGTAATCGGACTGATATTATATTTCCTGCCGATTTCATCGAAATCAGCCTTTTTATTCATCACAAACCACTTTTCCATACAAAAACAGTATAACACAAAAGGGGCCTGTTTGAATCAATAGTGTTCTTTTACCTCAATCAAAACTCCAAGGTCTTTAGCTGTATCAAAGTACTCGTAAGCCTCATAACCCTTCTCCTGTTTGAAGATAGATTCATATCCTGCAGCCTTCATGGTAGCCTCATCATTTTCAAGAGGTCCGTCTGATAAGAAGCATACAGAATAAATTGAGGTTCCGTGTTCCTTAAGCCATGCTGCCCAGGGATCGTTATCTCCCAAGGGTTGTATAATTTCAAACCAGAAGTTATCGCTGAACACGCTTTCAACTTTCATGGGGGTGTCTGTAATGGGACGGCCCTTGTAGGTGGTTAAGGGTGTTCTGACCATCTTATGCTCCTCGTTGTCCTCGGGAGCCGTACCGGTACCCAATAAGGTTTTGTAGCCCTTAACAGTTCTTTCCAAGTCGTCTGTTACGACTATTACTTTGATTACATTTGTAGACGATAATGCCATGTGTTTCTCTCCTTCAAAATCAGTTATCTGTTGGTAAATCCTCCATCTGTTATAACCTCTGCCCCCGTTACATACGTTGCTTCATCGCTGGCCAGGAAAAGTGCCACATTGGCAATCTCTCTGGGCTGTCCGATATGACCTATCGGGATGTTCGCAAGAATACCTGCTCTTATGGACTCGTCACCCTTAACGAAGTCTGTAAATGCCTTTGTCTCGGTAGGTCCGGGACTTATGGCGTTTGCTCTTATGCCTCTCTCTGCCAGTTCACCTGCAAAGGATCTGGCCATGGAGCGAACTGCTGCTTTAGCCGCATTATAAACCAGTGCATTCTTTCCGCCCTGGAAACCGGCAATTGATGAAATAAGAACAATTGCAGATTTGTCGGACATGTAAGGCAATACCTTCTGCACAGTAAAGAATGCGGAGAACACATTTAAGTCCATGGTAAGTCTGAACATCTCGGGAGTAATGTCCTCAATCATGTTGTTGGGACCATTACCCACAATGGGAAGAACAGCTTTAACCTTTCTTCCGGTTTTCTTGACTGCCTCTCCAAGTTTTTCCAGGTCAGCTATATCCGTTGCATTCACCTTAAGAATGTCCAGTACATGTTCATTGCTTCCGTAGATGCGCTTTGCTTCCTCTTCGTTAAAGTCGGCAACGATTAAGTCTGCGCCTTCCTCAAGAAACCTTTCTGCGATTGCACGGCCTATGCCCGCTGCAGCTCCGGTTACAACGCAAAGCTCACCTTTCATTATCTCTTTATTCATGAATCCCCTCCTCTACTTCAAAGCTCCTGCGCTCATTCCACGTTCAAAGTTCTTTTGCATGCAAAGGTATGCAACGATTTCAGGAATGGCCGTAAGAACGGCTGCCGCAAGAATCTTGGTCTGGTCGTTGGTAAACTCACCCTGGAAGTATTGAGGGAGCAACGTAACGGTCTGCATAGAGGGTTTCTGTAAAAACAGCAAAGGTAAGAGGTACGAGTTCCATGAATTAATCAAAGTTAACATGGCAACTGCAGATCCTATAGGTTTCGTCAAAGGCAAAATTACATGTAAAAATGCCTGCGATGTCGTCGCTCCGTCAATTTTGGCTGCTTCCATCAATTCACTCGGTATTCCCGCATCAAAGTTTCTAATAAGGAGAATAGTAAATGGTAATTGCAATGCCGCCAAAGGGAATATTACCGAGAAGAATGTGCTGAACAAATGCATCCTCTGGAATGTAACAAACAAAGGTGTCAGCAATATTACTTCCGGCAGTGTAAGTGCTACCAGGATTAACCAGAAGAAAGCTTCTTTACCAAGAATGTTAAGCTTTGCAAATCCGAATCCCGCAGTCATTGAAAGTACATAGACTATGAGTATTACTCCTGCCGAGATAATAATCGAGTTTCTGAAATAGGTAGGTACCACTCCTGTGTTCCATACCGCTACGTAGTTATAAAATCCTCTTCCTCCAAGAGATCCCAAAAACATCTGTAAAAGGGGAAGGAGGTAAGGAACAGTCATTACAAACAGGAGAATCTGAAGCAGTATTTTTTTACGTTTTGATTTAATTCTTAACATGCTTATCACTCTCCTTTATTTGCTTTGTTGGTCAAGAACGCACCCACAACCGCCATTACAAGGAGCATTACCGAAAGTGCAGCCGCATATCCCAAATGTGACTGTCTGATTCCCTGTCTGTAAATATATGTGCCAAGGAATTCGGTGGCGTGGTCGGGACCGCCGGTTGTAATGAGGTAGGGAATATCAAAGGTCTTAAGAGCTCCGATAACTCCAAGCATTGCAAGGGAAACCGTAGTTCCTTTACATCCGGGGAAAACCATGGTCCAAAGGGTTCTGATGTTGCCCGCGCCGTCAATCTGAGCTGCTTCAAGCATCTCCTTATCGATCTGGCTCATGGCTGCGTAATATAGGATAAAACTCATTCCGGTGAATTCCCAAACAACAATGACCATGAGAACATACAAGGCCGTCTGAGGTTTGGAAAGCCAATCCACGGTAATGGGAATATGTGCGAAATCAAAAAACTTCTGAAGCATTCCCTGAGGTGAGAACATAAGTCTGAATACCGGTGCCATTGTGGCAGGAGCCAGAATAGTGGGTATGAAAATAAGACACTTATGAACTGTGGGCAGTTTTACATCAGAATGAAGTATTGCTGCGAAAACAAATCCCAGGAAATTCTGAACAACAAAGGTAATTGCAAAATATACTATTGTATTTTTAATGGCTTTCCAGAACACAAGATCCTTAAACATCTTTGTGTAGTTGGCAAAGCCCACTCTCTCCATGGTGGGGCTTAATCCATCCCAGTCCATGGTAGACAGATTAAATGTAAAGAAAATCGAATAATAAATCATGATTATCAGGAAAAAGAATGCCGGAAGTATCCAAATCATGCCGTTGTTCCTGATTGATAATCTCTTTTTCATGAAATGTCTCCCCAGGTACATAAGGGCTTCTTTTTTAAAGAAGCCCCTATGCATTATCTAAAAATCCAAGCCTGTTATTATTCCACAGCTGCAAGACGAGCTGCGCCGTCCTCAGAAGTAAGTGTGCCTGAAGCAACGCCTGCAAGAACATCCATCATAGCCTGGTTAAGGTCAGCTGAGATGCCGCCGAAACGAGGGTTGTCAGGATTTGCCATAGCGTTTGTAAGGTATTCCTGAACGGGCTTATTCTGCTTTTCAGGATTTGTAAGTACTACATTGTCCCAGTTAGGGCTTACTGACTTAAGAACGGGTACAAGGTTAAGGGAATCGGCAATCATCTGCTGTCCTTCCTCACTTGCTCCAAGCCAGAGTGCGAAATCTGTAGCTGCCTGTACATCTGATGCGTTTACAGAAACTGCTGTAGCGTAGTCGATGTCACAGAATACATAACCCACATTACCTGTGCCTGCAATGTCAGGGAAGTTAATGGGAACCATTGCGAAAGGCTCATCTGTTGAAGATGCAGCTTCCATGTTGGCTCTCATTGTGTCAGGTAAGCAGTTCATGGTGTACCATGAACCCATCATTACCATTGCAGCCTGTCCTGATAAGAACATGTTGTTTGCTTCGGGATACTGCTGGATACCTAAAGCACCATCCTGCATGATTCCTTCGTCAAAGAGCTTCTTCCAAAGATCAAGAGCCTGTACAAATACAGGATTGGTCCACTCTGCTTCTCCCCTTGTAGCCTTGGTGAATAAGCCGGGCTCGATGTTGTCGCAGATTGCATGGTATGTATCCATGTTGAATGCGCCCTGTCCTGCACCCTGTACGAATCCGATGATTCCGTTAGCCTTGAAGGTATCGCAAGCTGCTTTCCACTCTTCAAAGTTTGTGGGAACTTTTACATTGTACTTATCAAATAAATCCTGGTTGATCCAAAGGTTGCCGGCATAAACTGTACCAACGCCGAGAGCCTTTAACTCACCGTTAACTGTCATGCTGTTTAAAGAAGCCTCGTTGAGTTTATCTTTGTAGTCATCGCCGAGATAGTTCTTTAATGCTTCTTCCATGCTTATAGCCTGACCGCCGAAAATACCTACACCACCGTTTGCACTACCTGCGGATACCTCGAAGATATCAACGCCTTCGCCGTTTGCAAGTGCAGGTTTAATAGCTGCGTCATAATCGTCAACTGTAGTCTGCTTCCAAGTGATATTTACATCAGGGAATGATTTGTTGAACTCTGCAATGTACTGCTCGTTAAGAGGTGAACCGGGTGTCCAGCCCCACCAAACAAGGTCAGCTTTTCCGCCTGCCTCTGTGGAAGCCTCTGAACTTGCTTCAGAAGATGCAGCAGCGGTTGAATCTGAAGATGAACCTGCCGATGCTCCGTTTGATGAACCACAGGCAGTAAATACCATTGAAACAGTAAGCAATAATGCCATTAATAATGAATTACGTCTTTTCATTTTTTCATCCTTTCTGTTTGCCTATCTTTGCCATAATCCCCGAACATACTTAACGCTTCTGATATACTCTTCATCCGTGTTAAGATGCTCAACAATAAATGTCATATCCGCATCATATGAAAGCGCAGTCTCTATCAGATGTTTGATGTTAACACCACCGTTTCCGGGGTATGTTTCTCTGAAGAAAATGGTATAATCCTCTTCCATCTTCACATCCTTCAGGTGGCAGCTCTTTATCTGGCTGCCAAGTTTAGAGAAGCACTCATCGATGAATTCCTCGTTAAAGAAGTATCTTCTTGGCGACGTCATCCAATTGAATACATCCATGTGAACGGCAAATCTGTCACGATCCACCGCCTCCAAAAGTCTCAGATATTCATCCGGGCCGTCAGGAATCATCCACGGCATGGGCTCTATGGTGAAATATGTGTTCTTGGGATTTACAGCATCTATTATTTCTCGGATGGTTTGTACACCCATTCTATAAGTGTCACCTGTATAGTTTTCTTTAAATGCTCCATCCCATCTCGGGCCCCGGGCTCCCAAAATATTTACACAACACCTTGCACCTATTCGATCGGCAAGTTCCAATTGCCCTATGGCATATCGGACCGCTTTCTTTCTCTCCTCTTCATCAAGGGACAAGGTATTCTTCCATATACCAACCTCAGCCATGATTAAACCCGCATCCTTGGCACACTTTACATATTCATCTATCAACTTGTCATCGTCGTTACAGGTAAGATGAAAATTGATGGCTTCAAGTCCCAAGGACTTCTGTTTCTCTACCCATTCTTCCGGTGTGTTATGTGATAAAGGTGATGATGTACCAAGTTTCATACTCTGCGAATCTCCTACGCGTTAATTAGTTGTTGTAGCTCTCAAGAAGTTCAATAATACACTTAAGATCAGGTGCTTCGAGATAGTTGTACTCGCCGCTTCCGTCACCGTATGTGCCGTGCTGAATAAGCTTTAAGCCTGCAGCCTCTGCGTCAGCAACTCTTGCTGTTGAATCCTTAACCTGGAATGCAAGGTGGTGCATGCCTTCGCCCTTTTCATTCAGGAAGTCTCTCCATGTTGAAGGCTTATCGTTAGGCTGAATCAATTCGATCTGAAGACCGGGATTGATATCAAAAAATGCCATGTAGCAATATGCCTCCGGTGCGGGTACTCCCTTATAAGTAGTCTGGGTGATTTCATAATCACCGATGGGCTGTGTCTCCGGAACGGGAAGTCCCAAGAACTTAGCCCAATCCTTTTTAGTCTTTTCAACATCCTTTACGATGAATCCCACCTGAGCTAAAAGATGGGTTCCAACAACTCCTGCCATTTTCATTTCCTCCTTTTTATAAACAATCTATATTCTGACCGGGTGTAAGTGACTCCGGTCTTTCACAGGTGGTTTGAACCTCATAAATTTGTCCTTTTGAAACAGATTCTCTGATTCCGCAGAGAACTTCCGTCACATGGAGTATGAAGTTTTCTCCCGTCCTGTTTTCCTTCTTTTTATCTATTGCAGTTGCCAGATCCATGACCCCTATTCCTCTGGAGTAATCCTTAACTCTGGGGAAAAGTTCGGGAAGCTCATAGAACTTGTCATGTCTGTCTTCCGCTTCCTTTGTCTTATTGAAAATCGGGTCGATGAACTGTTCTTTCCTGTATACCTTTGGAGTTCCTCCACCAAAGTTCGGGTCGGGATAAGAAATGGTTCCGCAGTCTCCGAAGATTTCAAACATGGGCAAATCCGTTTTGTAAATGTCAAAACTTAAGTTGAGATTAACCAGGACTCCGCTTCTTAAATAAAGAAGAACCGTGTAAGTGGTATCAACATTTACATCGATATCTGTCCCTGCTTTATCACCCACATACAAGTGTCTCTTTTTATTGGGTCTTGCGCCAAAACCGACTACTCTCTCCACCGGACCCAAAAGGCTTACTATAGCTGACACATAATAAGGCGCCATGTCAAAAACAGGTCCGCAGTTATCTTCATAGAAGAATCCCGGGTTCGGATGCCAGGTTTCCGCTCCGAATATCATCATGTTGGCGGTAACCATAAAAGGTTTGCCGATGATTCCGGTATCCAGATAGTGGCGAACACTCTGAAGTCCCGATGAAAGGAAGGTATCGGGTGCGCATCCGACCTTTACTCCCTTTTCCTTTGCAAGGTTAAGTACCTCTCTTGCCTGCTCCAAAGAATGAGCAAAGGGTTTCTCACTGAAAACGTGTTTCCCTGCTTCAATAATTCTTTTATTCAGTTCTACATGAAATCTTGGAGGAGTAAGGTTAATGACAATTTCTATATCCTCATCCTTCAAAAGTTCCTCCGTGGTATATGCTCTCTCAACCTCAAATTCCTCTGCCAGTTTCTTAGCGAGTTCTGCGGTTACATCGGCACATGCCAGTACGTTTAATCGGGGATAAAAAGCCTTGATATCGGCAAGATAAGTTCTGCTGATAACCCCACATCCCAAAATTCCAACATTATGTCTTTGCATTATGGCCCCCAAGTGTTTTGAAACAAAATTACGAAAATCAACTGATGTTTCTAAAATCATATTATCCCCATTCATGTCAAAAATATGTGAATAAACAGTTTAAAAACTGCGCATTTTTTGCTTTTATAACTGGCGTATTCTTAAGAATATTGCCAAAACTGCGCACATCTTGCTATAATGTAGCCATCTAATAGTAAGGAGGTAAAAAGATGCTTCTGGATAACCATTTTGAAGATTTGACTTTTTCCGAGGACAGGCTCATAAACACATCTCACACCGTGGCCAAGGCTTACACCAATCTTGTCCATTGGCATCCTTTCGCCGAGATCCTTTTAAGCCTTAAAGAAGGAAACGAAGTAGAACTTAACTTCAGAAAATATGAAATGAACCCCAACGATTTCATTATCGCTTACCCGGGTGATTTACATACAATAAGAAACGTCTCCATGGATTCTTTTCTCTTAGTTCAGTTTCCCATGGAATTAGTTACCGTTGTTCCTGATTTCAACAGAATCAAGCCCCTTCTTGTGAAGACGCCTTACTGTAAATATAACGTTAATGATACCGAAATCGGAAAGATGGTTCTTACCATCAAGAAGATTGTCAACACCTCAAGAGATACCGGAACTTTCAGGGAAGCCTATAACTATTCCCTTTTATTAAAGTTCTTCTCATACTACGGAAAATGGTGTATGGACAACAGAATAGATGAAATTGATGCCACCGATGAAGCTTACTACAGATCCGCAAAGCTTATGGCAGAGGCATGTCTTTATATTTCACAAAACTGTGCCGATTCCTTATCTCTTGACGACGTAGCCAAAAAAATCGGGATCAGCAAGTCTTATTTTTCTCATCTTTTCAAGGACTATACTCAGATGACCTTCGTGGATTATCTGACAAAAGAGAGAATAAGAAGAGCCGAGGCAATGTTCCTCGACTCTAAAAAGAAATTCATTGATATAGCTTTTGAGTGCGGCTTTTCCAGCATCTCATCCTTCAACAGAAGTTTCAAGAAGATAAAAGGAATATCTCCAAGAGAATTCCGAAGTGCAATGATTGAAAAAACCAGTTAGGTTTTTAATAAAGAACTTCCTTAAGTTCTTCCTTGCTTGCAAAGGGACCCGGGATTGTTGAAACGCCACGATGGTTTCCGAGGTAATCTACATTAAAGATAATGTCGGAGCCATCTCTTTCCTCAAATCTCTGCTCGGGGTTATAAACCTTTCCAAGCATGTCTGTGTTAATTATTCCGTCGGCGAAGTCACCGATTATATCATAGATATTAGTCTTAAGCTTATAGCCGGTCTTGCCCTCTGTAAGTTCAACCGTAACCTTCTCTTTCTTATCTACGAGTTTATTCTTCTCCTTCTTCCATGCCTTGGCACCGTTTAAGTAAACGTTGCCCTCAGACCATACGGGAAGATGATCGAAGTGTCCTGAAGCCAGCTTCATCATGTCGGGCTTCTCCACATCCATGTCAAAACGCTTAATCCACTCATCATAAGTAGGATACTCATCCCATACATGGGTGCCCACAACCTGGTGATAAGGTGAGCCCTTATGCTCCTTATTATCAACGGGATAATACTGAACAAAGATGTTGTTGTATATTCTGTTGTCACCGTGAAGGATGGTGTTGAATCCCATAACTTCTGTTCTGTGGCGCATGTGATAAGGAGTGTAGCGGCGTTGGCTTTTACCATCGATAACGCTGTCTACGCCATCTCCAACTGCTGTGAATGAGCCAAGAATCAGGTTGTGGATGATTCCAAGTCCCTCTGTGGCAACTCTTAATCCGTAACGGGAAAGAAGGATGTTGTTATCAATCAAAGTGGGACCATGTCCTACCTCAATGAAGATATCCTGGCTTTCCATTCCGCCGTCAAGCTTGGTGCTGCCCTTAGGCATGTCGTTGTCGTGGAGTAGGTTCTGGGTGATTCTTGCGCCCTGTGCCTCCCAGTCAAGCCAGATACCCATTGTACAGTTATGGATATGGTTTCTTCTTATGAGAACATCAATTGCGGCATGAAGCTTAATGCCTGAAATCTCAGCGCCGCCAAGCTCCATCATGTTGTTGATGTGATGAATGTGGTTGTCCTCAATAGTTGAGAAAACGCAGCCCATTCTTCCGACGATACCTGTCTGCTGGCAGTGATGGATGTTACATCTTCTAACGATGTGATTACCGATTTTACCCTTAATCCAGCCATGATACTGACCGCGGCAAACCGCATCTCTCTCCATCTGTGTAGGGCCTTTGATATGGTGATTGGTGAAATAATGATCATTCTCGGGATCATAATACTTTCCGAGAGAAATTCCACAGCACTTACTGTTTACAATCTCACAATCCTCAATAATCCAGCCGTAAGCCCAATGAGGGCCAACCATTCCGTCCTGATATGCAGCGGGAGGTGCCCATGTGGTGGCAGCCTTCTCTACAAAGAATCCGCTGAAAGTTATAAAGTTTACATGCTCTTTCGCAGGCATGAAACACTCTCTTCTTACGTTAATCTCTACCTTTTCTTTTCTGGGATCCTTGCCCTGGAAATTGGCATAGATTACTGTCTCATTTCCTTCCTGAAGGGCGAACCATTTATACTTGGTCCACTCCTGTTCCCATGAAGGTGTATATACTTCAGGCTTAAGGCAATCCTCAAGGGAAGTTGCCTCGTACAAAGCCTTGTCGTTCAAATAAACACAGCCTGTGTGTCTTTCTGTCTTTGCAAAATACCAGTCGCCGTAAACCAAAGTTGTGTAAGGATTATATCCGTTAAAAACTCCGTTATCTACTCTTGTAACCCAAACGTCACCCTTATACTTCTTCCAGTTCTTAACCTCTTCGGCACCTGAAATAACAGCACCCAAAGGCTCCACAGACTTATATATAATTCTGTTTTCCTTTGTACCGCCGTTAATGGGATTTACATACTCTCTGTAAAGTCCCGGTTTAACCAATACTTCGTCGCCGGCAACCGCAATCTTTGCAGCCTCATTAATTCTCTTAAAAGGTCTTGCTTCAGAACCGTCACCGTCACATCTTGCCGCAGCGTCAACAAAATACTTCATATTTTTTACCCCACTTTTTCTTTTATGTGCAATTTGGGGACAGACCCCTTTTTGCACATTATTATTGTACCTTCTGCGTCCGCGCTTTACCATTCATTTTTTGCATATTTTCTATTTATTTTTTGTCGGATATGTATTATAGTAGACCTATACGACGCTTTCATGTAATAAATTGGTAAAGCAATAAAGGAGAGTAAAAATGTCTAAAGAAATCCCCTACAAAATCTATTTAACTGAGGAAGAGATGCCCAAGGCATGGTACAACATGCGTGCCGATATGAAGAACAAGCCTGCTCCTCTTCTCAATCCCGGAACTCTTAAGCCCATGACGGCAGAGGAATTATCCGGCGTTTTCTGTGAAGAACTTGTTAAGCAGGAACTTGACGATAAAACAGCATACTTTGAGATTCCCGAGGAGATCAGAAACTTCTATAAGATGTATCGTCCCTCTCCTCTTGTAAGAGCCTACTGCCTGGAGAAGAAGCTTGGCACACCCGCCAAGATTTACTATAAATTCGAGGGTAACAACACATCCGGAAGCCACAAGTTAAACTCAGCAATCGCTCAGGCTTACTATGCCAAGAAGCAGGGCCTTAAGGGTGTAACAACAGAGACAGGTGCCGGTCAGTGGGGAACAGCTCTCTCCATGGCATGCTCGTATTTTGAGCTTGACTGTAAAGTATACATGGTTAAGGTTTCATATGAGCAGAAGCCCTTCAGACGTGAAGTTATGAGAACCTATGGTGCATCCGTTACACCTTCACCCTCTGAAACAACAAACGTAGGAAGAAAAATCCTTGCAGCTCACCCCGGAACAACCGGAAGCCTTGGCTGTGCCATCTCTGAGGCTGTTGAAGTTGCAACAAGCACTCCCGGTTACAGATACGTTCTTGGAAGCGTATTAAACCAGGTACTCCTTCATCAGTCAGTTATCGGTCTTGAAACAAAGGCTGCTCTTGATAAATACGGAATCAAACCCGATGTCATCATCGGCTGTGCAGGCGGCGGTTCAAACCTTGGCGGACTTATTGCTCCCTTCATGGGCGAGAAGTTAAGAGGCGAAGCTGATTATCAGATTATCGCAATCGAGCCCGCATCATGCCCCAGCTTCACAAGAGGTAAATATGCTTACGACTTTTGCGATACCGGAATGGTTTGTCCTCTTTCCAAGATGTACACCCTCGGAAGTGATTTCATTCCCGCTCCCAACCATGCAGGCGGTCTCCGTTACCACGGCATGAGCACAACTCTTTCACAGCTTTACGATGACGGACTTATGGAAGCAAGAAGCGTTAAGCAGACAGAAGTATTTGAAGCTGCCGAAACCTTCGCAAGAGTTGAGGGTATCCTCCCCGCTCCCGAAAGTTCACACGCTATTAAGGCTGCCATCGACGAAGCCCTTAAGTGCAAAGAAACCGGCGAAGAAAAGACCATCGTCTTCGGCCTCACCGGTACAGGTTACTTTGATCTGGTGGCTTACGAGAAGTTCCACGACGGCATCATGGAAGATTACATCCCCACAGATGCAGAGCTTGCAGAGTCTCTCGCAAAGCTTCCCAAAGTTGAATAAAAGGCAAAAAATAAAGCCGATTGCGTTGATATGTACCCCTTTTTCTGGACAACCAGAGAAAGGGGTTATTTTATGCGTTACAGTTATGAGTTTAAAAGATCGTGCATCGAAATGTATAGACAAGGGATTCTTCCTGATATTCCAGATGGTATATCCAAAGAACAATTCCAACGATATATTCGTAGATGGATGAGGATGGAAGAATCGCAAGGATATGACGTTTTAAAACACAAAGTCTTCACTAAAAAATGGTCACCAGAAGAAAAACTTGAATTAGTTGTAAAGGCTCTTAATGGAAACGGCATTCAACCTACAGCATTGGAGGCTGGAATAAATCCCGGGATGTTATATCAATGGGTTCTCAATTATAAGATTTATGGTTACAATGGTCTTATACCAAAGCAGAAAGGCCGCAAGCCAAAGGATCCAAATATGAAAAAAGTAGGAACAAGAAAGCCTCCAAAGCCTAATGAATCTGAGTATGAAGAATTAATTCGATTAAGAGCTGAAAATGAATACATGAAAGCTGAAATCGAAGTAATAAAAAAAGAGATCGCCTTGAGAGAAGAAAAGGAAGCTGCGCGACTCAATGCGAAAAAGCAGCAATCATCAAGGAACTCAGGGAAAAAGGATACCAATTAAAGCATCTTCTCAAAGCTATGTATATGGCTAAGTCTACTT
>JAFZSQ010000090.1 GCA_017619295.1 Lachnospiraceae bacterium | reverse complement strand
CCTTTACCATGTGCTTCATGGCACCCTTTCACCCATGGAAGGGATCGGGCCGGATGATATTCACATTCGGGAACTGATGTCCCGCCTGAGTTCTGAGAACGTTTCCGAAGTGATTCTGGCCACGAATCCGGATGTGGAAGGTGAAGCCACAAAAGTTATTGACCCCTACAGCTTTGAATCGATATTTGAGGAGAAGGATTTAGAGAGATTTTCAAAGGGGATTCATTATTCCGCCTACAGACTTTTAGGTGCCCATTCTAAAGAGATGAAGGGCATTAAGGGCGTTTCTTTTGCTGTATGGGCTCCCTCTGCGCAAAGAGTGAGCGTTGTCGGTGATTTTAACAATTGGGACGGAAGAATTCACCAGATGAACCTTGTTAAAGATACCGGAATATTTGAGATTTTCATTCCGGGAATCAAGAAGGGTGAAAAATATAAATTTGAAATCAAGCTAAGAGACGGCCTGACTTATCTTAAAGGAGATCCTTACGCTTTTTCCTCAGAATTAAGACCGGCAAATGCATCTATAGTATCAGATACGGACTTTACCTGGCATGACAGTGAGTGGCTAAAAAAGAGAATCAAATTCAAGAATTCAGACCCTATATCCGTCTATGAGGTTTATCTTGGAGCATACCCTGAAGATTTAGGGTACGAGGGAATAGCCGATAAGATTATAGAGCATGTAAAAGAGACCGGTTATACCCATGTGGAAATAATGCCCGTCATGGAATATACAGATGACAATTGTCTTGGGTTTGATACCGCATGCTTTTATGCTCCCACATCAAGATACGGAAGCCCTGAGGAGTTTGCAAAGCTTATCGATAAGCTTCATCTTGCAGGAATCGGAGTTATACTTGACTGGACACCGTCTCATTTCCCTAAAGATTTGAACGGTTTGTGTGATTTTGACGGGACCAAATTATACGAAAATCCTGATCCGAAGCGCATGTCATACAACGACATAGATGCCTTAAGATTTATTTACTCGCGCTTTGAAGTTTCTAACTATCTGATAGCCAACGGTTTATTCTGGATTGAAAGATATCATGCGGACGGCTTAAGAATCCCGTCTGTTTCCAGAATGCTTTACCTTGATTTTGGAAAGATAGACGGAGAGTGGTCTCCCAATATGTACGGTGGAAACGAAGATTTGGATGCCATTGAATTCATTAAGCATTTCAATTCGATTTCCCATAAGAGAAATCCCGGAATTATTACCATAGCTGAAGAAAACAGTGCCTATCCGAAGGTTACCGGTGAACTTGAAGATAACGGCCTTGGCTTTGACTACAAGTGGAATAACGGCTGGGCTAATGACTACGTCAATTACATTAAATTTGACCCGTATTTCAGGGCTCATCATCATAATGACCTTACCTTCAGCATGATTTATGCTTATTCAGACAGGTTTATCTTGCCCTTGTCCCATGACCTGGTGGACAGAGGACAGATGAGCATGTTTGATAAAATGCCCGGCGATGAATTTGACAAATATGCCAATTTAAGATTATCTTTTGCATATATGTATGCTCATCCCGGAAGGAAGCATATTTATATGGGCGAGGATGAAAATCTTTATCCTTTGATTAAGACATTAAACGAGCTTTACCTTAATGAACCTGCATTAAATGTACTTGACGATTATTCTGACGGATTTGAATGGGTCAATTGCATCTCACCTGAGAAGTGCTTTGTATCATTCCTTAGAAAAGGTGAAGATGATAAGGATTTACTTCTTGTGGTTGCCAACTTTGCGGGAATAGATCAAAAACTAAAAATCGGAGTTCCTTTCCTTGGAACATATAAAGAGATATTTAATTCCGATGATGTAAAATTCGGAGGTAATAAACAAAGCAGTAACAAGAGAGCCAGAAAATCGTCCAAAGGAGAATGGGACGGAAGACAATATTTTACAAAGATTGATATAAGTAAACTAAGCCTTATTATTTTCAAATACATGGGGGAATAGTTGACTATGGGCTATAGAAGCAAAGAATTCGATTTTAAGGAGATATTGTTATCAACCGCAACCGGGTACGTTACCGTAAATGTCACCAAGAATCTGGTGATGGGTGATGTATATGAGAACACTTCGAAGGGATATGTGCCTTGCACGGCCAACTTCGGGCTTAGGGAGAATGCGCCTTACACAAGCCTTTTAAATCAGATTATTAAGAATGACCTTCTTTCCGACAAAGAAGTATTTTTGAATGTCTGCTCAGTTGAGGCTCTTCTTAAAAGCTATGAAATGGGTATTTTAAGACCGGAGATTTCCTGTTGGGTTTCAATTCCCGGAATCGGTAAATACTGTCTTAAACTTTCATTCTATCTGTACACTGAAGAAGATGACGTTATAGCCCTCGTCATTGCCGAAGATTACAGTAATCAGATGTCTCGTGCCGAAAATAAAGACAGGTTTATTTTCAACATGTCGCACGATGTAAGAACTCCCATGAATGCCATTATGGGTTACTCCCAGATGGCAAAGAAGTACATAAATGAACCGGAGAAGGCTCTTGAGTGTCTTGAAAAGCTCGAATTTTCCGGCGAACAGCTTTTGAAAATCATAAATGATGCCTTTGATCTTGCGAGAATTGAATCCGGCAAGGTTGTGCTTGATGAGGACGAGGCCAATATTATCGATTGTCTTGACAGACTTATCGATATGGTAAAAGAACAGGCCAAGGAAAAGAATATCAGCATATTTGTTGATACGGAAGATCTTGAGAATGCAGAGGCTATTTTCGACGAAATCAAGGTTGGAAGAATAGTTTATAACATTGTTTCCAATGCCATAAAGTTTACTCCAAATGACGGTAAGGTTTCCGTTTCTGTGAGCCAGAATACCGATAATTCAACTCCTGAAGGCTTCTCAAATTACGAGGTGACTGTAACGGATAACGGAATCGGCATGAGCCGTGATTTTATGGACAATTATCTGTTTGAAACCTTCTCCGGCCGACACAGAACCACCCTTACGGGAATCAAGGGAACGGGTCTTGGAATGAGCATTGCAAGGCGGCTGATAGAGCTGATGAATGGCAAGCTTATTGTTGAATCCGAACCTGAAAAGGGTACAAAGGTCACCTGCCGTTTCTGCTTCCGCAAAATTGATTATTTCAAGAACGAAGATAAATCTGCAGCCCATGGTTCTTCTCTTATGGGTACCAGAATTCTTTTGGTTGAAGACAATGAGCTTAATCGCGAAATAGAGAAAGACTGCCTGGAATCAGAAGGCGTTATTGTTGATGAAGCTACAAACGGTAAAGAGGCTTTGGATAAATTGGAAGCTGCTTTGCCGGGAACTTATCTTTGCGTTCTCATGGATGTTATGATGCCTGTTATGGATGGTGTTGAGGCTACGCTCAAAATCAGAAGTCTGGCAGACACACAGAAAGCTTTAATCCCCATTATCGCCATGACTGCAAATGCCTTCGGAGAGGACAAAGAAAGGTGTCTTAAGGCCGGAATGAACGGCTATCTGGTTAAACCTATAAGAAACGAAAAACTCGTAGAAGTGCTGAACGATTTGGTCTAATTATTTATTGCAAATTTGGTTTATTACAAGTATAATAATTTTCGTTGCGACATTGTTCGCGATGATGCTGGAATAGCTCAGTCGGTAGAGCACTTCACTCGTAATGAAGGGGTCGAGAGTTCGAGTCTCTTTTCCAGCTTATTAAGTGCCAAAGATATTGATTTTTGGCACTTTTTTTATTTGAATTTAACCCTCCGATATGATATGATAAAAACCAGATTTAATAAATTGCGAGGTAACATTTAAATGGCTCAGTTATGGGGCGGAAGATTCACCAAAGAAACCGATAAATTGGTATATGATTTCAACGCGTCTATCTCTTTTGACAGACTGCTTTTTGACCAGGATATAGAGGGCAGTATTGCTCATGTTACCATGCTTGGAAAGCAGGGTATAGTTTCCGAAAATGAAATGAAGGAAATTATAGAAGGTCTTAAGGGAATTCATAAAGATGTTTCTGAGGGCAAGCTTGAAATTACCAAAGAATATGAGGATGTTCATTCCTTTGTGGAAGCCAATCTCATTGACAGAATCGGTGACGTGGGTAAGAAGCTTCATACAGGTCGCAGCAGAAACGATCAGGTTGCTCTCGATATGAGACTCTATGTGAGAAGTGCAATCCTTGAAGTTGATGAGGCTTTGGAGGAACTTCTTAAAGTTATTCTTGGCATCATGGAAGAAAATGTTGAGACATATATGCCGGGATTTACACACTTACAGAAGGCTCAGCCCACCACAATAGCACATCATTTCGGAGCTTACTTTGAAATGTTCAAGCGAGACAGATCCCGCATGAGCGATATATATGAGCGAATGAATTATTGTCCTCTGGGAGCCGGAGCTCTTGCAGGAACGACTTATCCTTTGGACAGATTCTATACAGCCAAACTGCTTTCTTTTAACGGACCAACTCTTAATTCCATGGATTCCGTATCCGACAGAGACTATGTTGTAGAATTCCTGTCTGCACTTTCTTTGGTAATGATGCATCTTTCCAGATTCAGCGAAGAGATTATCATTTGGAATTCAAATGAATACAGATTTATTGAGATTGATGATGCTTATTCTACCGGAAGCAGCATTATGCCTCAGAAGAAGAACCCCGATATCGCGGAGCTTGTAAGAGGTAAGACCGGAAGAGTATATGGCGCCTTGATGAGCATTCTCACAACCATGAAGGGAATTCCTCTGGCATACAATAAAGATATGCAGGAAGACAAGGAACTGACCTTTGATGCCATAAAGACCGTGTCAGATTGCATTACACTGTTTACCGGTATGCTGGCAACCATTAAATTTAACAAGGATATAATGGCCAAATCGGCGATGAAAGGCTTTACCAACGCCACAGACGCGGCTGACTATCTTGTTAAGAAAGGTATGCCTTTCAGGGATGCACATGGAGTGATCGGTAGACTTGTTTTATATTGCATTGACAAAGATTGCTCAATAGAAGATCTTTCTTTGGAAGAGTTAAAGAATATGTCTGATCTATTTGAAGAAGACATATATGAAGCCATCAGTTTAAAGACCTGCGTTGAGAAACGTGTCACCGTAGGCGGTCCCGGAATGGACGCGATGAAGAAAGTTATAGATATCGAAAAAGAATATCTTGGTATCTGAGAAATATTTTAAGAGGAGAGATGAAAAAATGAGTGACAAATTACGTGTTGGTATTCTTGGCGGCACGGGCATGGTTGGACAGAGGTTTATAAGCCTTCTTGAGAATCACCCCTGGTTTGAGGTTGTAACGATTGCGGCAAGCCCTCGTTCAGCCGGCAAAACCTACGAAGAGGCTGTAGGAGACAGATGGAAAATGGATACTCCTATGCCTGAAGCAGTCAAGAAAATTGTTGTTATGAATGTAAATGAAGTGGAGAAGGTTGCTTCTTCTGTAGACTTTGTATTCAGCGCAGTTGATATGACAAAGGATGAGATTAAAGCAATCGAGGAAGCTTATGCTAAGACAGAAACTCCCGTTGTTTCTAACAACTCAGCCCACAGATGGACACCCGATGTACCCATGGTTGTTCCTGAAATCAATCCCGAGCACATGAAGGTCATCGACTTCCAGAGAAAGAGACTCGGCACAACAAGAGGATTTATTGCTGTTAAGCCCAACTGCTCAATTCAGAGCTATGCGCCCGTTCTTACAGCATGGAAGGAATTTGAGCCTTACGAGGTTGTTGCAACAACTTATCAGGCAATCTCCGGAGCAGGCAAGACCTTTAAGGATTGGCCTGAAATGGTAGGCAACATTATTCCTTACATCGGCGGCGAAGAAGAGAAGAGCGAGAAAGAGCCTTTAAGAATTTGGGGCGAAATCAAGGACGGCGTAATCGTTCCTGCAGACGGCCCTGTTATCACTTGCCAGTGTATCAGAGTTCCTGTATTGAACGGCCATACAGCTGCTGTGTTTGTTAAGTTCAAAAAGAAACCCACCAAGGAACAGCTTATTGAGAAGCTTGTAAACTTCAAGGGTGCTCCTCAGGAACTTAAACTTCCCAGTGCTCCTAAGCAGTTCATCCAGTATCTTGAGGAGGACAACAGACCTCAGGTTGCATTGGATGTAAACTATGAGAACGGAATGGGAGTAAGCGTAGGCAGACTCAGAGAAGATACTGTTTACGATTGGAAGTTTGTAGGCCTCTCACATAATACAGTAAGAGGTGCCGCAGGCGGAGCAGTTCTTTGTGCAGAGCTTCTTAAAGCACAGGGTTATATCACTGCTAAATAAGTAATATAAGACTTTTTCGGAGGCATTTTATTCGATGGACGAGATTCGTTATAAGCTTGAATTATTAAAGGCTATGAATCAGAAAATCACAGAGACTGAGCGTATGTACAGCATGATCTGTGAGACATCGAATAATGCCTTCTTTTATTACAATTATCAGACCAAGCAGTTAAATATACTGGGTAAATGGAATGATTTCTTTGAGTGCGAGCTTAAGGATATTCGTGATTTGCCCAAATGGGTTAACTGTGTTGATGAACCCTACAGAGCCGGCTTTTCTGATTTCTTAAATATTGAGAAGGACGGTAAGCTTGATGAAATAATGCAGGCCACAGTCAGAAACGGTAAGAAGTGGATTGAAATGCAATGTTCAATCAATTATAACTCCGTAGGAAGACCCACCGATAAGGTCGTTAGAATTAAGGACATCACAACCTTAAAGAAAAAGAATGATGAGCTTTCATTCATGGCCTTTTACGATGCCCTTTCAGGTCTGTTTAACAGAAACTATTTTGTTAAGAAACTAAAGGAATTCGTTGATAAAGCTGAGAGATGTAATTCTGTTGTCAGCGTAATGATTCTTGATATTGATGATTTCCGTAAGATTAATGACGGAATCGGACTTCTTGTGGGAGATGACCTCATTCAGCAGTTTGGTCAGTTCCTTAAGAGCCTTTGTAATGACAATATT
>JAFZSQ010000089.1 GCA_017619295.1 Lachnospiraceae bacterium | reverse complement strand
ATTCACCGTTGAGATGAAGTCCGTAAATCACAGATATCTTGATGTTTCCATCAAAATGCCTAAAAAGCTCAACTTTTTCGAGGCGGCAATCCGAAATGAACTTAAGTCATATATTCAGAGAGGTAAAGTAGATATCTTTATCACTTTTGAGGACCTCAGTGAAGAGAATGTAACTATTAAGTACAACAAGGATATTGCAGGAGAATACCTTAAATATCTTAAGGAGATGGCTGCAGAATTCTCTCTTGAGGATGATATTCGTGTGTCCACCTTATCAAGATACCCTGAAGTTTTCTCCATGGAAGAGTCCACTCAGGATGAGGAGGAAATCTGGAAGGAGCTTAAGGGCTGTATCGACAAGGCTTGCGAAGGCTTTGTAGAGACCAGAAAGAATGAGGGAGAGAACCTTAAGAACGACCTTCTTGGCAAGCTTGACGGCATGCTTAAGAATGTTTCAATTATTGAGGACAGAGCCCCTGTTATTATCAGTGAATATAAGAAGAAACTTACCGAGAAGGTTGAGGAGATGCTTGGTAATGCCCAGTATGATGAGAACAGAATCCTCACCGAGGTAACTCTTTTTGCAGATAAGGTTTGTGTGGATGAAGAGCTTGTAAGACTTCACAGCCACATCGAAGCCACAAAGGAAGCTCTCACAGAGGGCGGAAGCGTAGGAAGAAAGCTTGACTTTATAGCTCAGGAGATGAACCGTGAAGCCAACACCATTCTTTCCAAGTGCAACGATTTGACAATTTCCAATGTTGCGATAGAATTAAAGACCGACATCGAGAAAGTCAGAGAACAGATTCAGAATATAGAATAACGACATGGCTAAATTTACACATATAGGTTTCGGCAACATAGTCAATACAGACAAGATAGTAGCGATAGTAAGCCCTGACTCGGCTCCTATGAAGCGACTTATTCAGACAGCCAGAGAAGAGGGCAACATTATTGATGCTACACAGGGTCGTAAGACCAAGGCAGTGCTTATTGCCGAGAACGGGAACGTGATTCTTTCTGCTCTCCTTCCCGACACAATAGCAAGCAGAGCACAGATTGAAAACGGAGGCGCGAATGAGTAAACCCAGGGGAATATTAATAGTCATTTCAGGTTTTTCGGGGGCAGGCAAAGGAACGGTTGTTAATGAACTGGTTAAGGATAAGGATGCGTATGCTTTGTCCATTTCCATGACAACCAGAGCACCCAGACCCGGTGATGCAGAAGGGGTAACTTATTTTTTCGTTTCAAGAGAGAAATTCGAAGAAACCATTGAAGCGGGCGGACTTTTAGAGTATGCTCAGTATTGTGATAATTATTACGGAACACCCAAGGCCTATGTGGAAAGCCAGTTGGCAGCGGGTAAGAACGTAATTCTTGAAATAGAGATTCAGGGTGCTCTTAAGATTAAGGACCAGTTTGAAGATGCGGTGCTTTTCTTCATCACACCCCCCAGCATTGCGGAGCTTGAGAGAAGGTTAAGATCCAGAGGCACCGAGACAGAAGAAGTGATAAAGAAACGTATTGAGAGGGCGGCTGAGGAAGCCAAGGGAATCGAAAGTTACGATTACCTTATTATCAATGATAAGCTTGATGAATGCGTATCTAATATAAAGAATGTTGTGGCTGCCGCCAAGACGGCGCCGAAACGTAACAGACAATTTATTGATGAGCTGAGAGCAGAACTTGGCACATGTTTGAAAGGAGAATAGAAATTTTATGTTACATCCCTCATATTCAGATCTTATGAAAGTAGTAAACAGCGAGGTTGAGCCCGGTGAGGCACCCGTAGTTAACAGCCGTTACTCAATCGTAATGGCAACATCAAAAAGAGCAAGACAGCTCATTGCAGGAGCAGATCCCTTGGTTGAGAGACCTGCTACAACAAAGCCTTTATCAATTGCAGTTGACGAGTTAAACGAAGGTAAGATCAAAATCCTTAGCGATGATGAAGCAGAATAATAATGCGATGAAGGCGACGTTTGAGGATTCAAACTCGCCTTTAATTATGTTAATATCCCTTGGCTGCGATAAGAATCTTGTGGATTCGGAGATGATGCTTGGCATGCTTTCCGAGGCAGGATATCGCATAACCGACATTGAAGAGGAAGCAGATGTAATCATTGTTAACACATGCTGCTTTATCGGTGATGCCAAGGAGGAAAGCATCAACACAATACTTGAGATTGCCGATCTTAAAAAGTCTGGGCACCTTAAGGGCATAGTTGTCTGCGGATGCCTTTCCGAGAGATATAAAGATGAAATTATAAAGGAGATACCCGAGGTAGATGCAATTGTAGGGACATCTTCTTTTGATGATATTGTGGAAGCCACCAGGTACTGTTTGGAGAAGAGTGGAAGAAACAGTTTTTACAAGGATATAAGCGCTCCCTGCATTACGGGGAAGAAGAGACTTGTGTCCACAGGCGGGCACTATGCTCACCTTAAGATTGCGGAGGGCTGCGGTAAGAATTGTACTTATTGCATAATCCCCAAAATCAGAGGAAAGTACAGATCCGTTCCCATGGAAAGCCTCATAAAGGAAGCCGAAGAACTGGTGAGTCAGGGAGTTAAGGAATTAATTCTTGTGGCCCAGGAAACCACCCTTTACGGAACAGATTTATACGGCAAAAAGAGCCTTTCCAAACTCCTAAAGGAGTTATGTAAGATAGACGGGCTGGAGTGGATTCGAATTCAGTATTGTTATCCTGAAGAGATTGACGATGAGCTTATTGCTACCATCAAGGAAGAGGCAAAGGTTTGCAATTACCTTGATTTGCCCATTCAGCACTGCAGCGATTCCATCTTAAAGAAGATGGGCAGACGAACGGACAAGGCAGATATTGAAAGAATTGTGGCCAAGCTTCGAAAGGAAATCCCCGATATCTGTCTGAGAACCACACTTATTACGGGATTCCCGGGAGAGACGGAAGAGGATTTCGAGGAACTTTATCGCTTTGTCAATGAGACAGAGTTTGACAGACTCGGAGTTTTCTCATACTCGGCAGAGGAAAATACTCCCGCAGCTACCATGGAGAATCAGGTACCTGATGAGGTAAAGGATTCCAGAAGAGACGAGATTATGGAGTTGCAGCAGGCAGTTTCATATGACTTGTCCGAAAAGAGAGTGGGAAAGGTTTATCGCACATTTATAGAGGGAAGAGACACCAAGGAGGATGTCTATGTGGGAAGAACCTACATGGATGCACCGGGTGTAGATGGATACGTTTTTATCAAGACGGATATGAATTTGATGAGCGGTGATTTTATAGATGTTTTGATTACTGATTTCAATGAATACGATTTGATCGGCGAACCGGTTAATGTATAGGAGGAGCTATTTATGAAATGGACATTACCTAATAAACTTACCATTGCGAGGGTTATTCTTATTGTTCCCTTCGTGGTTATCCTTTTAGGTGCTCACGCAGGCTATGACTGGGGCTTCGTAACTGAGTATGCGGACTTCATCAGCCTTGCAATCTTTATTATTGCAAGCCTTACAGATCTTGCAGACGGAAAGATTGCGAGAAAGCACAATCTCATTACAAACTTCGGCAAATTTATGGATCCCATTGCGGACAAGCTTCTTGTTTGCTCAGCCATGATTTGTCTTATTGAACTTGGAAGAATTCCTTCATGGATTGTGGTTATCATAATTGCAAGAGAGTTTACCATAAGCGGTTTCAGACTTGTTGCTTCCGACAGAGGAAGAGTACTGGCAGCCAGTATGTGGGGCAAATCAAAGACCGTTTCTCAGATGATTATGGTTTGTCTTATGCTTGCAAACATATCTGCACTTCAGATTCTTACAACCATAGTTATGTATGTGGCTTTGGCCCTTACAATTATCAGCTTATTGGATTACCTTATCAAAAACTGGGATGTGATGAAGGAAGACTAAAATGAAGGTTGAAATCATTTCGGTGGGAACCGAAATTCTGATGGGGAATATAGTTAATACAAACGCGGCCTATCTTGCGGGGGAATGCGCTAAGCTTGGCCTTGTTTGCTATTATCAAAGTGTTGTGGGAGATAATGAGGAAAGACTTACGGCGGAGATTAAAACCGCTGTGGGAAGATCCGATGTGGTTATCCTCTCGGGAGGACTTGGACCCACAGAGGATGATTTAACCAAAGAAACCGCTGCAAAGGTTATGGGGAAGAACCTTGTAAGCGATGCCAAACAAAGGCAGGATATAAGTGATTATTTTGCCAAACTCGGAAGAGATATTCCCGAGAGCAACTGGAAGCAGGCTATGGTTCCTGAAGGCTCGAAGGTTTTATATAACCCCAACGGAACGGCCCCCGGAATAATTATTTCCGAGGGGAATGTTCATTTGATTCTTTTGCCCGGCCCTCCTTCAGAGATGAAGCCTATGTTTGAGGACCAGGTTATCCCGTATCTTAAGGAAGTCGTACCTGACTGCCTCTATTCCAAGACCATTAAAGTTTGCGGAATCGGGGAGAGCAAGGTGGCTTCGATTCTGTCTGATATTATTTCGAAACAGACCAATCCAACCATTGCCACATATGCAAAACCAGGAGAGGTTCACTTAAGAGTAACCGCCAAGGCCGCTGATGAAGAGGAGGCCAAGAGGTTGGTTAAACCCGTGGTTAAAGAAATTAAGAATCGCCTTGGGGCAACCATATATACAACCAGGGAAGATGTTACTTTGGAGCAGGATGTGGTTGAACTTCTTACAGCCAATAACCTGACGATTTCTACCGCAGAATCCTGTACCGGAGGAATGGTATCATCAAGAATTATCAATGTACCCGGAGCATCTGACGTGTTCAAGTACGGATTCATCACGTACTCAAATAAGGCAAAGAGAAAGCTTGTGGGAGTTAAGAAATCCACCCTTGAGAAATATACAGCCGTAAGCGAACAGGTTGCCAACGAAATGGCAAAAGGAGCTGCTGCAGAATCCAAGGCTGACGTTGCCATAAGTGTAACGGGGCTTGCGGGACCGGGAGGCGGAACTGATGAAATCCCTGTCGGAACAGTATTTATCGGCTGCAGCATTAAGGGCGAATCCAAAGCATACAAATACATTTTCTCCGGAAACAGACAAAGAATAAGAGAGCAGGCTACTTCAGCGGCTCTTACGGTTTTGAGAAAGAGCGTTCTCGAATATTACAGCAAGGTCACTTTTTCCGATAAGGGAAGCCCCATATCTTTCTAGAACAAAAAGTTTATAAAAATTTAATTTGTAAATCAAAAGGAGTCGATGTAAGATAAGAGTATCCATTTTCGAAACATTGATTTCTTAGGCTTTTCGCCGATAATTTCCCGGAGAGTTACAAATTACAAAAAAACTATTGACAGAAGTCGAACATTTGTTTATTCTTATCTTAGAACTAATGTTCGGACAAAAGGAGAAGGTAATGGAAAGAGACGAAAAGTTAAAAGCACTTGACGCGGCATTGCTGCAGATTGAGAAACAGTATGGTAAGGGCGCAGTTATGAAACTGGGTGACCCTTCCGCACAGATGAATGTGGAGACCATCCCCACAGGTTCCCTTAGTTTGGACATTGCACTTGGTCTTGGTGGTATTCCCAAGGGACGAATCGTAGAGATATATGGTCCCGAATCCAGTGGTAAGACCACAGTTACTTTGCACATGATTGCGGAGGTTCAGAAGAGAGGCGGAATTGCAGGATTCATCGATGCAGAGCATGCTCTTGACCCCGTATATGCCAAGAATATCGGCGTAGATATTGATAACCTTTACATTTCACAGCCCGATAACGGCGAGCAGGCACTTGAGATTGCTGAGACAATGGTTCGTTCAGGAGCCATCGACATCGTTGTTGTTGACTCTGTTGCAGCTCTTGTTCCCAAGGCTGAAATTGACGGCGAGATGGGAGATTCCCACGTAGGTCTTCAGGCAAGACTTATGTCTCAGGCTTTAAGAAAGCTTACCGGTGTTATCAGCAAATCCAATTGCGCGGTTGTATTTATTAACCAGCTTCGTGAGAAGGTTGGAGTAATGTTCGGTAATCCCGAAACCACAACAGGTGGTCGTGCTCTTAAGTTCTATTCTTCAGTTCGTATGGACGTAAGACGAATCGAGTCCTTAAAGCAGGGCGGTGAGGTAATCGGAAACAGAACCAGAGTTAAGGTTGTTAAGAATAAGATTGCACCTCCTTTCAAGGAAGCAGAATTTGATATCATGTTCGGAAAGGGAATTTCCGCATCAGGTGATATTCTCGATCTTGCAGCAGACATTGATGTTGTAAACAAGTCCGGTGCATGGTATGCATATAACGGCGAGAAGATTGGACAGGGAAGAGAGAATGCCAAGATTTATCTAGAGAATAACCCTGAAGTTCTTAAGGAGATTGAGAATAAAGTAAGAGAGCACTACGGACTCCAGAACAATGAGGAATAAATGATTATTACAGATATTGTTCCTTTGGACAAGAAAAGAAGCCGCATATATATTGACTTTAAATTCGCCTTTGTATTATACAAAGGCGAATTTAAGGAATATAACATTTCTTTAAATTCTGAAATTTCAAGGGCCTCATACGAGGCTATATTAACCAAACTTCTTCCAAAGAGAGCGAAGCTTAGAGGCCTTGCTCTTCTTACCAAGAAACCCTATACGGAGAAACAACTCAGAGATAAATATGACGAAGGTGAATACCCTGACAGTGTAATCGACGAGGCCATAGAATATCTTAAGGGCTTCGGATATATTGACGATGTCAAATATTGTCTTGAATTCTTTGAAACTTACAAGGAAACAAGAAGTCTTGCAAGAATGAAGAATGATTTGAGGGGCAAGGGAGTGTCCGGAAAGGACATTGAGAAAGCTTACAGATCCTTCGAAGAGAGTGAGGATTCAGGTATAGATGAGGAGTCACAAATAAGGAGAATTCTGACTAAAAAGAGGTTTAATCCTGATGAGGCCGACTATACCGAAAGGCAGAAAATGATAGCCTCTCTGATGCGTAAAGGTTACTCATATGACGCCATTTCAAATTGCATCAGAAATTCTGACTTTTAGAAAAAGAAAGTGGCACCTACTTGACATAACATAGTCTACAGTATAAAATTTTATATGTTGTAGATGCATTTAGAATGCCTAAAGTGTAGGCGCTCTATAATAGATTTGGCGGTTTTCGCACCGCATGTACAATGAAAATTAAATAAGGAGGTGCTCCTGAAAGATGACCACTATTGTTATCACTGCGGCAATCTGCCTCGTGATTGCAATTCCTCTTACAGCGATTATCACCAACGGCTACCGTAAGAAAGTTGTTGATGCTAAGATAGGCTCTGCTGAGGATAAGGCTCGTGAAATCATCGATGAAGCCCTCAAGACTGCTGAAAGCAAGAAACGTGAAGCTCTCCTTGAAGCAAAGGAAGAAAACATTCGTAACAAGAATGAATTGGAGAGAGAAATCAAAGAGCGCAGAGCTGAAATTCAGCGTTCCGAGAGACGTATCCAGCAGAAAGAGGAAAACATCGACAAGAAGTCCGATGCAATCGAGAAGAAGGAAGCAAGTTTGTCACAGAAGGAAGACTCCCTCAACAAGATGAAAGAGGAAGTTTCCAGATTGAATGAACAAAGGGTACAGGAATTGGAGCGAATCTCTGGTTTAACCTCCGACCAGGCAAAGGATTATTTACTTAAAATTGTTGAAGATGATGTAAAACTTGAAACCGCGAAGCTCATCAAGGAGATGGAAGCAAGAGCGAAAGAGGAAGCTGACAAGAAGGCTAAGGAAGTTGTTATTACAGCCATTCAGAAGTGTGCTGCAGATCATGTATCCGAAGCTACAATCTCAGTTGTACAGCTCCCCAATGACGAGATGAAAGGCCGTATCATCGGACGAGAGGGACGTAACATCAGAACCCTTGAGACCATGACGGGTGTTGACCTTATTATAGACGATACTCCCGAAGCTGTTATCCTGTCAGGCTTTGATCCTATCCGTAGAGAGGTCGCAAGAATCGCACTGGAGAAATTAATTGTTGACGGACGTATTCATCCGGCAAGAATTGAGGAAACAGTAGAGAAGGCTCAGAAAGAAGTTGAGACCATGATTAAGGAGGAGGGTGAAGCAGCCGCATTAGAGGTTGGCGTTCACGGAATCCACCCTGAACTTATCAGATTACTTGGTAAGATGAAGTTCAGAACAAGTTATGGTCAGAATGTTTTAAGACACAGCGTTGAAGTTGCACAGTTATCAGGTATTCTCGCTGCCGAGATGGGACTTGATGTAAGACTTGCAAAGAGAGCAGGCTTACTCCATGATATCGGTAAAGCAGTGGACCACGAGATGGAAGGTTCACATGTACAGCTTGGTACCGAACTTTGTAAGAAGTACAAAGAGAATGCAATTGTGGTTAATGCGGTTGAAGCTCACCACGGTGATGTAGAACCCCAGTCTCTGATTGCATGCATTGTTCAGGCTGCAGATGATATTTCTGCTGCCAGACCCGGTGCAAGACGTGAGACTTTAGAGACCTATACAACCAGACTTAAACAGTTAGAAGACATATCCAACAATTTCAAAGGCGTAGACAAATCTTTTGCCATTCAGGCGGGTAGAGAGATTCGTGTAATGGTAATTCCTGAACAGGTTACTGATGCAGATATGGTTATCCTGGCAAGAGACATTTCAAAGAAGATTGAGGACGAGATGGAATATCCCGGACAGATCAAGGTAAATGTCATCAGAGAATCCAGAGTAACAGATTACGCAAAGTAAGTCTTTTCGGAAATGAAAGGAATTTAAGAGGACGGTTTTCCGTCCTCTTTTTTCATTGAATTTTCCAAAAGTTGTTGATAAAATGTTATGTAGGGGTATGGGCGGAAAAGTAAATAATAGGAATATCACAGGAGAGTATCATGTACATTTTTAACGCCATATCGCTACTTGGAGGTTTGGCTCTTTTCCTTTACGGAATGAGGCTGATGAGCAGCAATTTGAAGGAAGGCTCATCCGGAACGCTGAAGGTCGTAATGGAGAAGGTTACTAACAATCCTCTTAAAGCTTTTATTCTTGGAGTAGCGGTTACAGCGATTATCCAGTCGTCCACAGCAACCATTGTTATCACATCCGGTTTGGTTGCAGCCGGAATCATTTCACTTAGACAGTCTTTGGGAATAATTATCGGTGCCAACGTAGGTACCACTGTTACGGGTCAGATTATCAGACTTCTCGATGTCAATGCCGACGGGAATTTCTGGCTGAGATTCTTTCAGCCGGTGACTTTGGCACCTCTTGCATTGATTGTCGGAATTTCGTTAATAATGTTCTTTAAGTTTAATAAGTCCGATAACCTTGGTAACATCGCCATCGGATTCGGTGTTTTGTTTACCGGACTTTTAAATATGACAGCGGCAGTTTCGGAATTCTCCGATAACGGCATGCTTGGTAAAGTGTTCTATAGCCTTGGTGATAACCCCTGGCTTGGATATCTTGCCGGCGCAGGTGTGGCCTTTGTTCTTCAAAGCTCATCGGCAACAATCGGTATCCTGCAGGCTTTTTCAATGGCCAGAGGAATTCCCTTCAGAACCATATATGTAATTATTGTCGGTGTATACCTTGGAGATTGCGTTACAACCGCAATTGTTTGTTCCATCGGTGCTAAACCTGATGCGAGACGAGTAGGTATCATCAACATTCTGTATAACTTAAGCAAGACTCTAGCCGTAGTGGTTGTTGTATTCATACTTCATAAATTTGGCCTTTGGGGAAGCCTTTGGGACAGGGAGTTAACCTCCGGAGGTATTGCAAATACCAACTCGGCATTTAACCTTATCTGTGCAGTTGCCCTTCTTCCGGTAACAGGAACATTCGAGAAACTCAGTAAGAGAATAGTCAAGGATGAGGCCGTGGCTGCCAATAAATATGCTGAGCAGATTTCAGCATTAAACCCTGTATTCTTCTCAACCCCTGCTCTTGCATTCAGAAGCTGCTACAATGTGCTTATTACAATGCTTGAGGTATCATACGTTAACATTGAGAAGGCATTGGGACTTGTAGAGAAGTATGATGAAGCGGTTGTCAAAGAGATTTACGCTGAGGAAGAGAATATTGACTACATGACAGACTGTGTAGACAACTATCTGGTTAAGCTTTCTCCTCATGTAAGCGAAGATCTGCACATCAAGATTTTGAACCAGTACCACAGAGTGGTATCCGAATTTGAACATTTGGGCGATCATGCCGTTCACATAGCAGATGCAGCAACATCAATGAGGAAGGATGGAATCGTCTTCTCCGGAGTTGCCCTTAAGGAAATGGAGGTTGTAGAGAAACTTCTTAAAGAGATTCTTGAATACACCCGTCCTGCTTTTATAAAGAGGGATGTAAATGCTGCCTACCATATTGAGCCCCTGGAAGAGGTTATCGATGAGATGATAGATACAGTTCATGATAACCATCTGGCAAGGCTTAGAGAGGGTAAGTGTTCAATACCTGCAGGTGTAATCTTCATGAACATCCTCTCAAACATCGGAAGTATTGCCGATACCTGTTCCAACATCGGCATTGCTACCATAACCAGAGCTAATGAGAATGAGCATCTTGCACATTCATATGTAACGGGTCTGCATGCGGGCCAGAACAGCAGATTCAACAAGGAGTTCGATCAGGCTCACAAACAGTACTACAGACTCCTTGAAGAGGTTGATTCAGCTGCCAACGCATAAGATATAAGGGAGAAATATGAGCAAAGAAAATAAGAGAAAGTTACCTAAACTTTTGAAGATTATTCTTTGGATAATCGGTATTTTCCTTTTGGTTGTCATAGGCTATGCCGTATATCTCTTCGGAAGCTATAAAAGAATTGATGACAATCAAAAGCTTGAGCCACAGAATGTTTCCGACCTTAATGAGGTAAGGGTGGGAGAGAATCTCACTATAGTGACTCACAACATAGGTTTTGGCGCTTATACGAGAGACTATACCTTCTTCATGGATGGAGGCAAACAATCCTGGGGTAACAGCAAGGAGAGTGTGGAGAACTGCGTCGATAAAGTTGGAGACATGGCTTTTTCCTTCAATCCGGATTTTGTGGTCTTCCAGGAGGTGGACCTTAACGGTACAAGATCCTATCACGTAAACGAGGTCGAAAAGCTGAAAGAAAAGTTCCCCGGATACTCCAGTGTGTTTGCACAGAATTTTGACTCGGCTTTTCTGATGTATCCATTTACCGAACCACATGGTAAGAACGAGTCAGGAATATTGACACTTTCAAAGTACAATATTACCGGTGGGTTAAGAAGAAGTTATCCCATATCTGAAAGCATTACGAAGATCATTGATCTGGACAGATGCTTTTCGATTTCCAGAATACCTACAGATAACGGAAAAGAGCTGGTGATTTACAATTCCCATCTGTCGGCATACGGCGGAAGCGATTCCATCCATTCCAGACAGCTTCAAATGCTCTTTGAGGATATGGAGAAGGAGTATAAGGCCGGAAATTATGTTTTGGTCGGTGGAGATTTTAACGATGATTTTACCGACAATTCATTGAAGTTATTGGATAATCTGGACGAATCGCCTTTCGGATGGACAATGCCATTTCCGACGGAGGTTCTTCCAAAGGGTCTTAATAGATGTATAGAATATGATGAAGGGAAGGTAGTACCCACTGCACGAAATTGTGACGTTCCTTATGAGGAAGGCAATTTTACGGTGATAGTGGACGGGTTTGTTGCTTCTGATAATATCGAAGTGGTAAGCGTCAGAAATATTGATGCCGGCTTTGAGTATTCGGACCACAATCCCGTAGTTATGGAGTTCGTTCTTAAATAATTGACTTGAAAGGAGCCCGTTATTTATGACAAGCCGTACTTACATCATCACTTCAGCCATGGTAATACTTGCGCTTATTCCGGTGCTCTTCAGGGTTATCAGAATAAGAAGAAAGAATCTGAACATTAGATTCTTTGCGGGATTTTTATGTGTTTCTTTGCTCTACACACTGTTTGACGGTGTGTGGGGCTTTTCTGTTTACGCCATAAACGATTTGCTCTACGACGTCAAAAGGACAGTGTTCTACGCTAGTCTTTGCTTCGGAATACTGGTAGAGCTAATGTGGTACGAATATGCCTCGGCCCACCTGTTTATGATAATGCAAAACAGAGACAGGAAGCTTTACATTGTTGATGGCGTGCCGGCCCTCATCGGATACCAGGTAATAGCCATCAACGTATCCACAAGTTACTTCTTTGAGTTTAATCCCGACGGTTCGGTGAAATACAACCTTTATACCGTAGGTCTTGTCCTGGTTTATGTATTTTATTATATCTTTGTCATTCTTAATACCATAAATCACTACAGAAAAGAGACAAAGGCCTTTGAGAAAATGCGAAGCCTGGTTGTTATTGCCGCTACGGTTCTTTTGATGTTGGGAGCTGTTATCCAGTTTGTTTTGCCGATGCTCCCATTCTACGCTGTGGCAATTATGATATGCGGTGTCGCAGTTGTTATTTACAACATTTCCATAGAGACTGAGAATGAAGTATACCTTGAACATCAGAGAGAGAATGAAGCACGAATCATGGTTATCAATGCCCTGTCTGATGAATATGACATTATTTTCTGGGTCAATATGGAAAACAATACGTATAAATCCTTTAGTAATACCAAGTTCTATGAGATGATGCAGTTAAAGACCGAGGGAGATGACTTCTTCGCGGATTGCGGCGAAATGATTAAGAAATCAATCTACGGCGATGATATCAGCTACATGACAGAGAACCTTACCAGGGAAAATGTTGTAAGGGAGCTGGAGGCAAACGGAAAGTTTACCATTGTGTACCGAATAGTTCTTGGTGGAGCAATACTGTACTACGAGACAAAGTTTGTTAAGTCTCAGAAGGAACCTAAATTAAGTACGGTAATGGTGGGCATTAAAAATGTGGATGCCAGAGAGCGCCAGGAGCTTAAGAGAAAAAGGGACATCAGAAACCTCGAGAGAAAAGAGCTGGAATACAGAAAAGCATTGCAGGAAGCTCTTGAGAATCAGAACGAAATCTACGCTGAGATGCTTCATATGCAATCCGGCGGAGTTATTGTTACAGACATGGATAACCGAATCATCATTTGTAATGAGGCGGCTTCGGATATTTTTGATATGCCTCTGAACATAATGATGAACGATATATTCCCGGATGTTGTTGAGGACTGCTTAAAGGATTCCTCCAAGCTTATAAGAGATAAGATTAAGCGTCTCAAAGAGCAGGGGGATGAGATCTCGTATGAGTATCCGGTTGATCATCTGGACAGAAGAGTAACCTACATAAAGGCCGACTCCAAGCTGACGGTTCTTTCAAACAGGAACTCAGTTATCATCACCTCTTTGGCGGACATTACCTCCAACAAGGAAATGGAGCAGAAACTTGTTATTCTGTCTGAGACTGACAGCCTTACAGGACTTCTCAACAGAGACAGCGGGCAGAAGAGAATTGAACAGTTTATCAAGAAGGATGTTGACGGAATGTTCTGTATCATTGATGTAAACGACTTTAAACATATCAATGATTCCTTCGGACATCCTGTTGGAGATAAGGTGCTTATAGGCATTGCCGGTTGCCTTAAGAGAGCCTTCAGAAGGAAAGATATTCTGGCTCGCATCGGCGGTGATGAGTTTGCTGTTTTCGGGGCAGATATCTCCGATTTGAAAGTCGGCATTAAGTGTCTGGAGCGTTTGTTTGAGTTCATTAATGAGATCAGTATTGACGGTATACATGACCTCAAGGTAAGCGTCAGCGTGGGAGCTATTCTTTGCAGCAGCGAAGAAGCCAGAAGTTATGAGGAAATATATAAGCTTGCGGATACCGCAATGTATACCTGTAAGGGAAGCGGTACCAACAAGTATTCATTCTATGAGACGGAGTAGTTAATAAATGAGGGAGAGGATTCTTGCTTTTATCCCGAAGCACATCAGTAACAAGACGATATTGGGCTTTATGGAATTCCTAAGAAGAATAGCCCATATCAGCAAGAGAAAAATAAGGGACCATTTAAAGAAGAACGAGGCAATTTTTCAAAGTAACGGGACAGAAGGGTTCATTGAGAATCAGAATGACTTGAAGGATGTTTCATATGGGAAAAAGAATCTGGCATTTTCGGGATGCGAGATAATTGCGGCTTATAACGCTCTGGTAAAGCTTGGAGGAGTTTCAAACTTTTCATTGCCAAAGCTAATATCCGAATTCGAGAAGGATGGAATGGTATTTGGCGGACGCTTTGGAACATCCCCGGTGGCCATTTTACATTTCTTTTTGAAGAATGGGTATAAGTGTGATTTTGCCCACGAGGAATCGGCAATAAGGCGGATTGAATCAAAGTATGACAGCTTTATTGTGACGATCTATAACGACAGGAACAACATTAAAAGGCAAATTCACACCATTAACATCAACAGGGAGATGTCAGGGCTTGTGGCTCACAATGTTTACGGAAACGGCGCACCAATGGGGCCTTTTCCTTCCTTTGAAGTCCTGCTTGGAAGCATCAACCAGGGTAAATCAAAGATGATTTGCATTTTCGGTATCGGAAAATAATAAAGTAATTATTTGACAGGGACATTGTCCCTGTCTTTTTTTTGAAAAATTTACCCGGATTGAATAAATATTACAAAATTATTACGAAACTTAAACGATTAAGTAAAATTTGTCCCCCTAATATGTAAAAAAATTCACTTTATTTTGATGCAAAAATTTGATGAAATAAGGTGGGAGTTTTGAGAGATAATTAATAACTTTTTATGGGGAGTTGCAAATTCATCTCTTTACGGTCTTTTTGACTAGACATTAAATAGTCAAATCGTTTCGGTTTAAGAAGGGAACCATTTTCCTAAAATTTTCAAAACCAAATATGCGGACATAGTATGGGCTTAGACTTTTTTAGACCCTCTAATTTTGGTACCTTTGCGTAACCATGTCCGCACAGGAAGACCAAAAGGAGCTTTATTATGAAGAAGGGTATTATGTTTATTTTGGCTGCAGTATTGGCTTTGGGAGCAGGGCTTACTGTGCTTTCTGCGGTCAATAATGCCAGAAACACCAGAACCTTTGTTGCTGACGGTTTCATTCTCGATCCATCGGATGAAGAGTTTGTTACCGACAACGTTAATATGGAGTATTACTTCACTCAGGGCACCAAGTATAAAGAGAAGTATGGTACTCAGATTTCCTTCAAAGACGCATCCGGAACGAATGAATTAATTGATTCGGATCATTTCATTCACTATAATGACGGTTCCCTTGGATCCTTCAAAAAGGGTGTTATTATGGACGTATCCGAAATTGCGGAATCTAATTATGGCTATTACAGCCTTTCAAAGAACACCGTTCTTGTAAAAAACGGCGGCGCTTACGAAATGAGCAGCCGTGGTGAAGCCATGAACATAACAGAATTCATCTGGAAGATTTCAGATCAGGACTACATGCTTTTGTCCCCTGATGTAACACTTAAGACTGCAGGTGATGATGTTCAGTTCTCTGATTATGTTCAGCTTACTTACGTTGACAACGGTATCGTTCGTATTTCCCATCAGTCAGGAACATATCAGACAGTTGCTGCAGACAGCACACTTGTCACAAGAGGAGGCGCAGAGCTTAACCTTGTGGGCAAGAACTTCATGGTGGACGGAGAAGCAGTCCTTTCTCTGGACGACATGACAATTGACGACGACAGCTACATCGACATAGATGAAAACATAGAAGACGGCCCTACTATTCCTACTTTCAACGTTATAAACGGTAAAGACGGCGTAAACGGCACCGACGGCACGGACGGTGAGCAGGGTGAAGCCGGTGAAGAAGGAAAAGAAGGCGAACAGGGCGGAGAAGGTGAAGCAGGCACTGAAGGCGCCATGGGATCCACAGGCGGACTCGGCAAAGACGGCCTCGAAGGTGACACCGGAATCATGGGTTATGACGGTGCTGAGGGTGTAGCCGGCAAGGATGCTGATACTGCAGCAAGCGCTAGCCAGCTTCAGTCAGTGGACCTTTATTCAAGACCTGAAATCAGGGTGAATTCAGGCGAAAACAACAGGAGTTATTCAGTAACTCCCGGAAGTGCAACCATGAATTTCAACATGGAAGATCCGGACAATACCCTTACAGCCGGAAGCACCAAGGTAAAGGTTTACGACAGAGAAACCATGCAATTGGTGGGCGGTACAGAACTGGAAAGCAAACAGCAGGAGCTTGGTGCCAAGATAGAAAGCGGCAGTGGAGCATTGACCTTCGACGGATTAAATGCTGACAGAGAGTATGTGCTTGTTGTTGAAGGTGAATACTTGCCCGGCAAGGGAGAAAGCCTCCAAACAGGAATCCTTTTCCAGAAGATTTTCAGAACGGAACCTTTGGGAATAGGAATCACAAAGGCTCATGTAACGGACTCTGAGATAGCGGCCGTAACCAAAGTAACCGGTCAGGTTGACAGTTACAACGTAAGATTCTTCTACTACGACGACAACGGTCAAAAGCAGACCATAGCTTTATTTAGCGGTACCAGCACAGGGGCTGAATTCGTAGTAAATGATTCCAATCCCATTCCCGGCTCCTCAGGGAGACCTCTAAGCTTTGATGATGTTAAGAGCAATACAATATACTATGCGGAACTTGGAAATGTAAAGGTGGGAAATGAACTTATTCCCACTGACGGAAGCGAAGTAGAGTTAAAGACTCTTAAGCAGACACCTTACGATTACGAGACCTATACCGCAACCGCCACCCAGGGACAGAGGAAGTCGGTGGATCTTATGACACCTACCATCACTTCCAATGACAAGAATCACACTATTACGGTAAACCTTAATCCCATTGCGGACCCTGATTGCGGAATTTCAAGTTATCGAATCGATTTATTTAAGGATTCAGATATATCCAGTGCTCTTCAGACCGGGTCAATGGATGAACTTGTTGCCACATACTCTAAGGATTTGACTCAGCTTTCAGGGCATACATTCTCCATTCCTTCGGGAGATTTGGATGTCTACAGAGCACGCGTAACCGTAATGTTCAACGATAACGAGAAGGATATGGAGATATCAACACTGTTTTCCAACGTATCTGACTTAAGCGCGGTTAACACGGATCTTATGGTTGAACTTCTGATTGATGAGAATCAGCAGAGTGCGGATACAATTTCCGGATTCATCAAAATCACAGATGGTACAGGAGATATATCAAGTAACTGGAACAACACATCGGTCCTTCAGCATATAGGAGGCACCAATCCCCTTGTACTTGCCATTTCCGGTGAGTATGCGGATACATACACACTTAAGTACAAGGATAATTACGAAACGAACTATACAACAGAATGGGGAGATATCATCAAGTCTAACGGAAACTACTGGCTCATTCCCTTCAAGAAAGAGGGGCTTCATCAGGATTCCGTTTACACATTGATATTAAGCGGTCCTCAGGATACAAACGGGGACGGAAACATTACTGGTGCCGAAGCAAGCACATACTTTACGGGCACCAGAGTTAATACCAAGACTCATAAGCCCTTAGCTTTGGCTGCAAGAAGACTTGCCAATCCCCAATCTGCTTTCAGATACAGCATTAACGTCACATCTCTTTCAGAAGATGCGACTGAAATAGCGCAGGCCCAATATTCTGCATCCGTACTTGAAAGATTGGAATTACAGCTTATTCACGTGGAGGATTCGGGACTTGAGAGAATCATTGGTAATGCAAAGGTTCTTGCGGACGGAGATACAAGATCCCATGACTCTCAGTTTAAAGACGCAGCTTTCATTGGACGTGACAAGACAGAGCACAACCCTGACGCAGAGCTTACGGGGCCTGAAGAAAGTAAGGGCCTTACAATCAAAGATTCGGAAGCTGCAAGTGACACATCAGTATTTGAAATCACACCTTCAGACTTTGGTATTGATAACAACGATAACGCCCTTTTCTCAGGCGGAGAGTTCAAGATTAAGGTCATCGGAGCATACGACTACACCCGTAATCTTGCAGACGGAACCGGCGGAAGTGGTAACACAATTCCCTTCAAGGAAGGCGAGAACGTTATCAGATTCGGAATCTCAAAGAAACACGTACAGGCAAACAATCCCAACAGACAGGTTGTTGTAGATGCTCTTCCCAATTCCGCAGCGGCTATAGGCTATTCGGAAGACGGAATTGACGGCAGCACAGTGGTTGGACTCCGATTCAGAGCAGATTACGGATACGCGGATGTAAACAAGATTTATTACTACATCTATGAACTTGATGATAATTATGACATTGCATCCAACCAGCTTATTTATCCCAAGGCACCGGATGATTTCTCGGAAGGTATAGCTACTGTTACGGCAAACCCTGACGGAACCTACACATACGGAACAGATGTGAAGTGTAATCTGGTTCTTGTTGGTGAACACACTAGAGATGGTATGGAGTACGGTGTTCGCGACACGGAGCTTTACTTCAAGGGTACAAAGAGTGTTGGCTCATATGTAATGACCTGGAAGAAGCCTGACGGAAGCAGTGCTGATGATGAAGATATTTTGACCAGAGGTAAGAGATATATCATCGCATACAGGGTATTGGCTGACCATACGATTACACCTTGTATCGATCCCGATAACGATCATTTTTACCCTGATTGCGCATACGGAAGTGCACCTGTTCCTTTGTACAGATCCGCTGTAATATCCCTTGACATGCAGACACCTGTAGCCGAGAGATATCCTCTCTCTTCAGAGAACGGAAAAGACATATGGAATTACAGAATTATTGACCCGGATAAAGCAATCATTACAGACAATGCGGGCAAAGCGGCATTTGAAATTACAAAGGCCAATACATATGCTGGGGTAGCTACATCAACAACCAAATCAACTGTAAATGTGCCGGGAATGGATGATACCGACGGATACAGAAACAACAACGACTTTAAGGCACTGACAATTGACGGACTTGGTACAGACGGAATTTACTACAGTGTGGGAATTCCTTACAAGACCTTATCAGCTGCTTCGGAAGCAACTAAATATATTACATCCAAGCCGGTTCAGCATTTCCAGACCCAGACCATATCCGCAAATAATATTTATCTTAAGGGTCTTACCTGGACCACCAATGACAACGCAGCGGATAAACTTTCTGACGGAACTGTGGCACCTCTTGTAAACGAAGGTAACTACAGATACAGACTGACACTAATGGGAACAGATTTGGATAAGTTCTCCGCATTCAGAGTAGTCTTCAGTAACGGTAATGACAGCGTTATTTACGATCCCGTTTACGTGGATTCGGATTCGAGAGGAGTACTCTCAGGAACCGGAACGCCTTATGGATACGCATATGTTGACCAGGGTCCTCTCGCAGCCAAGTTTAGTCCCGGCACTAACTTAAGCGTCAGCGTAAACGGCTATTATTCCACAAGGTCTTCGGGATTCAGTGATTATGAAGGTCTTATGGATGACTACGACAAGGGAACCTTCTATGAGTCGAGTACCGAGCGTGAGAACCTGTTTGCATTAAGAAGAGTGAACGTCAATGACGGAACAACAAAATATATACAGAGAGAGGATGGTAACTGGACGACAACCAACGGCCTTGGGGCATCAACATTGTGTTCCATGGTTGTTCCCGGAAATGTTGCAGGCGGCGGACTTAATGTAACATCTAACCCCGGCAACAGATCGAGTGCCACCATGGACCAGAGATATTACTACAACGCTCTTGTTTCAAATCCTCAGTTTGAAACTGCACCTCTTAGTGGATTTACCTTCGATGAAAATGGTTTGCACATAGGAGAGAACTATTACGTTGCAGAGAAACTGGCAAAGAGCGCATTTGACTTTGGTATCTATGACGGAACCGACACAAGCAACAAGACCCTGAACATTACCATGGGTACTGTAGTTGCAGCAATCATGCAGGAGAGGATTACCGCAGGTGCGAAGTCAGCAACCCTTGAGATGTCTCTTCACGGAGTAAGCACCGAAAGAATCTACGCGAAGCTGATTCAGAAGAGCGGCTCTGACACAGTTGTAAAACTTAAGAAGAATTCCGATGACAGAGGCGAATTCTTCGAGGTAAGCACAGATGCTTCAACTCCTGACTATGACACCACGGAGTTTAAGAATCAGACATATATTACGGTTACGAACAATAACTTTACTTTGAGGCTCAGAAAGCTGTCCACGGAGACCAACTACGGCGTTTTGTTCTTTACTTACGACAGCGCCGGAAACGAGCGTCCTTTGTACAGCATAGATCCTGACAAAGAAAGAGTTAATGCTCAGTACACATTTAAAACACTTAAATACATAAATATCGGAGTAACCGGACCCACCTATTCATACGAAGCCTACGATAACAAGAACGTTTCCTTCGGCTTTGGAATCCCCGGTGATGAGGGTACCGGCATGACAGTCAAGTACAAGATTGTAAGCGGAACAGATATTGATAACGGCAGCGTTGTGGCAGAAGGAACTATTGATAAACTTGGTGATCCCGGATATCAGTACTACAGCCAGAGAGCGGATCAGAACAATCCCTTCAGCACAACAATGAACCCCGGAACAGGAAGATTCTATCTGGGAAGCACATATACCGTTCGAGTTTGGGCAGTGGATGACAGTGATACCGACGAAGAATTGGGCTTCACCATTCTTCCTGTGCAGACACCCACAAGTCTTGCACTTCCTGACTTCAGACTGACAGCTACTCCTTCGGAGAATAATATCAATGCTTCGGTTACTTGCACGGATTCACAAAAGGCAATCCTTGACGGAACGTACACAGTAAATCTCTACAAGAGAACAGATACAGATAATGCTGTGGACTCACAAGATGTAGTTCTTACAAACTCCGGTGGAGCAGAGTACGAAACTGTTACCTTTAACGATGTGGATCCCGGTGATTACATCGTAAGAGTGGAGGGTCAGGCGGACCTTAACAACAACGGACGATTTGATGAGACGGAAGGAGATGTACTGGTATTCAGCGAGGCTACCGTAAGCACAGGCTCGGCAGCCACAGCATCGATTGGTTCCGACGCTACAGTGGACAGATTGGAGATTGAATTCTACAACCTCAGTAACTTCGCTAACGTCAGAAAGATTGTCCTTACGGCATATAACTCAAATGGAACCATGGTTTACACCACTACCGAGAACGGTATTGAAATATCTGAGGATGAGGCGAAGGATTCATCCTTTACGAAGACCTTTGACTGGTCATCATCTTCCATTGATTCAGACCAGTGGTATGACGTAAAGATTCAGTACAGAAGCGGCACGGGTAAACTTTTAGGTGACCTTGATACCAGGGTTAAGACCGAAACAGTACAGACCACAGGTGAATAAACATAGTGAGGAAATAAACGTGAGAAAGTTAAGTAAGCAAAACACCATGTCCTTTAACGCGCTGGGTATTATGCTTGTGGCCGGCCTGGTGGTATTCTCTTCGGCGGTTGTCTTTGTGGTCAAAAACCGAAACGAGGCATACCCTGTGGCTCCGGGCTCCACGGTATACACCGAGGACAACGAATATGTGGACATGAAGGATGAAGGTTCGGTCAGAAAGAAATGGGACAACAAGTACTATCTGAAGACCGCGGACGATGATGTGTATTGCCTTGGTAAAAACACAGTAATCTACGATCCCACCGCATCCAGCATGACCATTTACGGAGATTCATACAAAATCAACGGGGACGGGACCGTAGACAAATTAAAGGATGTGAACGTTGTGGAGGACATGAACACACCGTCACTTTATAAGCTTCGAGACAGGCTTTATGTAATGACGGGGCGAGATATAAACTCCACAGACAGTTCACTTTCATCCGACGGCTATGTAACCATCAACATTCATAAGAGCGGAACGGCAATGATTATGAATGATGATTACTACGTAAATGTTATTGAACCCATTGTTCTTGAAAGCGACGGACTTTACTTTGACGTAAGCAGTGAGCTTATGGCCAAAGACGGAAACGTAGTCAGCTTAAAGAACATTATCGGAAGCACCAATCTCTATTCCAAACGGCCTCTTTTGTACACAGAGGGAATTGTGGAAGAACCCGATGCACAGCTGATGGCCAACAATCCCGAAGTTATCACCATCATGGGTGGTAACGGAGGAGCCGGCGGTACCGGCGGACAAGGCGGTACCGGTGGCTCGGGCGGAGCAGGCGGCACCGGAGGCTCAGGCGGATTCGGAGGTGACGGTGGTCTTGGCGGAAACGGTGGTGCCGGAGGTTCAGGCGGTACCGGCGGTGTCGGAGGCCAGGGTGGAAACGGCGGTCTCGGCGGCGATGGCGGAGATGGCGGACAAGGTGGCGAAGGAAGCGATGCTTCCATTTCTGCAACCAAGTGGATCAGCTTAAAGAAAGCAACAGCTTCCGTATCAAGCATTGATGTTGAATACTTCGTAAACGACCTTACAAACGATTATGTGGATGTATTTTTGAATGTCTATGATCTTGCAGCCAGCAATCCTTTGAAGGAAACCGTACATCTTAGTAAGACCGATACCAGATATACGGTAACAGGCCTTGAACCCGGCAAGAACTACAAGCTGGAGATGGGCTATCAGGCTTATAAGAAGGATTCAACCGGCAGTACAGAACTTGTTACGGTTAATCAGGATGTGGCTAAGGTAACTACAAAGGCAGATATCGCATATATCGAGATTAATAAGATTTCAACAAGCAAAGATACTGACGGAAAGACTCTTGTAACCGTCAACTATACCGTGAAGTCTTACAACGGATATGAGCTCTCGGGGGCGACGGTTGGCGTTTACTATAACGGAAATAAACAGGGATCATCCTTGCAGGTTGACGGAGCAGCAGCCGCTGCCGGAGGAGACAGCAGGAGCATGAGCTTTACATTACCTGCTACTGAAACAACAGAGAATAAACAGTTAACAATGAAGTTCGAGTCTGCAACGTATCAGAACGTGAATGTTGTGAGCGGTCTTCCCGAAGCTACGGGAACATTACACTAAATAGATTAATTTCTGATTGGAGGAAAATATGGATTCAATTTTAGCGGAAACAATGCATGCGGTAGGGCTGATTCTTGGCATGGCTTTTTTAGGCTCGGGAATCGGATTGGGGATTCTGGGTGCCAAGGTGGCGGAAGCCATCGGACGTAATCCGGAGACAAAGAGTGACGTGGTTCAGTCAGTTATGTTTGTGGCAATCATCATAACTTTGCTTTTACTCTTACTCTTTGCTTTTGTACTTGTATTACTGTTCTTTAATCCTTTTTCAATCTGATCGGAGATAGCACATGATAGCTGTATTTATAGCGATTTTCGTGATTATGGCGGTCATGATTTACTTTGTCACGGCCTCCTTAAGGATTGTCACGGAGAATGCCAGTAAGAAGGTCAATGTCTACTTCCTTTCAAAGCTTAAGGAATTTGACAGCGACTTCAAAGAGAAAATGAATGAGCTGGAAGAACTGAAAGAGTCCAAGGAAGAGGTGGAACAAAGGATCAAGATATTAAAGCAGGATTACAATGCCATGCAGGTATCAAGATTCTACAAGCCTCGTCCCGTAATAAGAGATGCTTACATTCCTGTATCTCATTACATAGACAACGGGTTCTTCGCCGATTACAAAACGGCCAAAAACCTGCTTGTAATGGATAAGGGCTCCATTATTAAGACTGTGTTGGAGAGGTTCCCGTATCACGGGAATATGGACCGATATAACGCTGCCAAATCCATACTGGAGCTTCTTAACTTCAATGCAATCTATGACCTTTGTACTTTGGAAAAAACGGAGCAGTTAAAGGTCCTCTATGATTCCTTGAAGAAAAAGGAAAAGGCTCTTCTTGGTGAGTTCATTGAGCCCATGGATGAAATCGATGAGTTCGATATTCTTGATTTTATTTCATGGCTTAAGCAGACGGTAAGCATCCAGACACCGATACTGACGGCTTACCTTGGAGAGGAAGACGAGAATTACGACAACGTTGCCGACAACGTGGTTTGTATGTTCGATAAGAATGTCTGCGAGGGTATTCGAATAGTATACCAGGGCAGATTGTACGACTACAGCATCTACAAATCGAGGAAGAAGAATGAGCACATATATTGAAAATCTTGTTAATGCCAAATTACGAAACATGAAGGACATGAAAAACATCTATGAGGTTGGCTATGTCTCAAAAGTCAAGGACTACATTCTAGAGGTAGTCGGACTTGAGCAGGTTGGTTTTTACGAAAGAGTGGTAATTGCCAACCACTCAGTGGGATATGTCACCTCCATTGGTAAAAACTCTGTTATGGTTGCACTTCTTCAGAGAATTGACGCCATATACGTAGGAGACGAGGTAGTGACTACGGGGTATGATTTCTGTGCCATGTACTCCAAAGCCGCCCTCGGCCATATCGTGGATATCTTCGGGGAGGACAGACTGGTAGGCGAAAAGTTCGAAAACCTTCGCCCCTGTATGATTGAGACCCCCGCAATCCCAATCATGGAAAGAGGTGAGGTTTCGAGACCTTTTTACACCGGAATCGCAGGTATCGACCTTATCTACCCCATAGGATACGGCCAGAGACAGTTGATTATCGGTGACAAAAAGACGGGCAAAACTCAGATTGCCATCGATACTATCGTCAATCAGAAAGACCGAAACGTCATCTGTATCTACGTAGCAGTTAATAAGACGAAGAAGAATATCCGTGAGTTGTACGACAATCTCATGAAGAAGGGCGCCATGGAGTATACATTGATTCTTGCGGCATTCAACGACGACGAGCCACCGGTATCATTCTTTACTCCCTATGCGGGACTTTCCATTGCGGAAATGTACATGAGAGAAGGTCAGGACGTTCTGGTGGTAATCGACGATTTGAAATCCCACGCAGACATCCACAGAGAGATTTCCCTTCTTGCAGGTAAAATACCGGGACGTGATGCTTATCCCCCTGATATTTTCTACACCCATTCAAGACTTCTTGAGAAGGGATGCCAGCACAAGGACGGAGGCTCCATCACAATCCTTCCCATTGTCGAAACCAGAGGCGGAGACATTACGGATTACATTTCAACCAACATCATATCCATTACAGACGGACAGTTGGTTCTCTCAAGAAAGAACTTTGAAAAGGGCTTAAAGCCCGCCATCAACTACGGCCTTTCAGTATCACGTTTGGGCGGCGCCGTACAGGAAGCCAACATGAAAAAGATTGGCGCGGTGGTAAGACGTAAGTTCTTAAGCTATTTGGAAACAAAGGAAGTTTATCAGCTTGCAAACATCGATGAAATGAGCCCTGAAATGCAGGCCAACATCGAGGAGGGCGAGAGACTTCAGGAGAGACTTTTGCAATATAAGTTTTCACCCAGAACACCGGATGAAATTAAAGAAGATTTCATGGAAGTAGTCGGAGACTTTGTATGAGTATAAGAAGCGTCGTTAAGGTTATGAACTTCCACTCCCTTTTAAGGGTGGACAAGTCAAGAAACAAGTCCAAGAAGTACACAGCCATGGAGCAGATTCTTACCAGGATGATTGACAACATAGTCAACAACAGAAACATTTCCCTGGATTATAAGATGCACAAGGTTGACCCCACAAAGCCGGAACTGAACATCTATATCGGTTCTGATATGGGCTTTTGCAGCAACTTGAATGCTCTGGTCAAAAAGACATTGGGAGATCAGGCTGAAGATGCCGAGAGGGATGTGAAGCAGATAGTAATCGGAAGAAAAATCAAACCTTCCGATAAGGAGAAGCTTCTGCTTTTTCAAACAAGGGAAGAGTACGACGAGGATAACGGCAAGGTAATGGGGCTTCTCGAGGAGGCCATTAGGGAACGCCGGTATTCAAAGATTTCAATAGTCTATAACCATTACTACAATTCCTCACAGGTGGCGCTTGTTGATAAGCAGATTTACCCGGTTCCGAAGGGTGAAGCCAATGAAGAGGATGACTATAAAGAAGACTTCTCGTTTGAGGGGAATGTGGATGATCTTCTTGTGAACATGGTTGTCCTGTACGTGAAATACTCCATGGAAATTGCAGCAGCGGCAAGCTATGCATCGGAGAATATTTCAAGACAGAATGTAACAACCGAGTCTCTTAATAAGCTGGATGAGAGGGATGAAATAAGGCTTATGGAAGAGAGACGCCGAAACAAAGACAAGCAGTTTGCCAAGGTTTTGGATAACTATACGAAGACGAGGGCGTATTAAAAACGGGAGGGTCATTAATGTGCATCGGAAGCGAATGCGAATTTAAGATGAAGGTAAAAGACGCTGATCGAATTTTGCAGAAGGTTTTTAAAGAGGCAGGGGCAACCCCCAACGACACTCCTTTAAACCGGATTGTGACTGATTTAAGGTGCAACAGGGGATTACCCGGCAAAAACAAAGAGCAAAACAGCAAAACATTTAATCGGAGGGCATATACGTGAGCGAGACAGCCGTAGGCAAGATTATATCGGTATCAGAACTTAATATACAGGTGCTTATAAACGACGAGAAGATTAAGTACCGGGATATTCTCTATACCAACAGTAAAGGAAGAAGAATCGAGTTCGAGGTAGTGGAAGAGGACGGAAACGTTATTTCCGCCATTCCTTTCCAGAACGTTGTGGGCCTTAAGAAGGGCCTTGATGTTTACAAGGCGGAACACGGACTTGAAATTCAGTACAACGACGAAATTCTCGGAAAGGTATTCGATTCATACGGAAAGCTTCTTGATGACTCGCAGATAGAGGAAGTACATAAGAGAAACGTTTATAACAGAAACCTGACTCTTGAGGAAATCAACCTTAACGGTGGAATTCTCTGGACCGGAATCAAGGTTCTTGACTTCTTCGCTCCCATGCAAAAGGGCTTCAAAATGGGCCTTTTGGGTGGTGCCGGCGTAGGTAAAACAGTTCTTATCAAAGAACTTATCCATAACGTATATACAGGCCTTAATTCCAACTCCGTTTTCGTCGGCGTCGGCGAGCGTTCAAGGGAAGGTAAGGAGTTATACGACGAAATGCTTTCCGCAAACCTCCTTGATAAGATGTCTGTTGTTTTCGGGCAGATGGGAGAGAACTCAGCAACAAGATCAAAGGCCATCTTCTCGGGACTTACCCTTGCGGAGTACCTTCGAGATGAGAAAAATCAGGATGTTCTCCTTTTCGTAGATAACATTTACAGATACGTTCAGGCCATGAGTGAGATTAATGCAGAGCTTAGCCGTATCCCCATTGAGAACGGTTACCCCGCAAACATTGAGACAGCCATAAGTGACGTGGAAGAGAGAATCAACTCCACACCAAACGGTTCCATCACATCATTCCAGGCAATTTACATCCCTGCAGATGATGTTACCGACCAGGCGGTTCTTACAATTCAGGCTCACCTTGACGGACAGATTGTTCTTGACAGAAAGGTTGCAGAGAAAGGTCTGTATCCTGCGGTAGATGTTTTCTCAACAACAAGTAAGCTCATCGATATAGACAAAATCGGTGAAAGACACTACAGACTCGTTGAGGAAGTTTTAAGATACTACTCCCGTTATCGTGAACTTGAAGAGATTATCGCCGTTCTTGGTATAGATGAACTTTCAGTGGCTGATACCAACGTTTTCTATCGTACAAGAAAGCTTCGTAACTACTTTACACAGCCCATGTTCGTTGCCGAGAACTACACGGGAATCAAGGGTGAACTGGTACACATAGACGATATTTTGGACGATGTCGAGAACATTATTTCCGGAGCATACGACGGAATCGACGAATCCAATTTCCTGTATATAGGTAAGTTTAATGCTGAAGAATACATTAGTAGATGAATATGAAATTCCATACAAAATAAGTGCCAGAGTGGTGGACAGAGTGAAGGGAATGCAAACCTTTGAGGACATCCGGATGATTCGTGTTGTCAGCAAAGATTACAACATTCTTATCATGGAAGATTACATGCCTCTCATTGGAGAGATTTCGGGAAGCGTAGAGATGGTGACGGAGTCTGACGTAATAAGATTCGAGCCCATCCACGGTTTTTACATGCATAAGAAGAATAGTTTTTACCTTTTGATTGAGGATCACAAACTATGACAGAAACTTTAGTTGGGAAAATAATCAATCAGATAATTCTCCTTAAGACCATGATGATTGTTACTGCCGTGGGTACCGTAGTTTTGCTCGCTGTGCTTTTGTTCCTTTGCCGCAAGTTTTCATGGCAAAAGGGAAATTTGAGAGTAATCGGTTTTTTCTACGGAGCAAGGATGATGGACTCGGTGCTTCTTGCCATGTGCCTGATTAAATTCTACCTGGTTATTTCTTTACTGATTACCAAGGGCCAGGTTTACCCCGTCCACATCTTTATGTACGGAAGCCTTGTGCTCATCTATGGACTGTGCAGAAGAAGGCTTAAGGAAATGCTTGTGAGCGTGTTCAATGCTGCGCTTATTATGGGACTTTTATATGTATCGGGATTCCTTATTTCATATCTGGAGAATGTTCTCTTTGATGTGAAGATTATGATTGCACTTATATTTTTGGCAATCTTTCTGGTGCTTTATGCGCTGTATGACCTTATGGGTTGCGTCTACAACATTATTGAAAGCCGTGATGACGGAGGGAAGGTTAACGCATGATAAACAGATCTAAACCAATGAAAGCAGTGACCATGATAGAAATAGGTGTGGCAGGAGTTTTATTACTTGTGCTGACCCTTTTTGTGTTCTGGTATGTTGACGGTTTGGCTGCATTCAGGCCTAATACGGAGCTTCATCAGTTTTTTGAAGGCACCGAATTAAATTACTCCGCAGACACGGTATTCAGAGAAAACGGGGGAAGTGTTACCGCAGAAGGCAGGCCCGTTGCGGAAACTCCGTTTTTGTACAAGGGGGAGACCAAACTATCTCTTCCCTGCAACATGCTTCTCATGGTTCCTTCCGAGGGAACTGACGTTAAGAGAATCAACTATTTTACCACTGTTACCGAGGACACCGGCAGGGTTACTTTTACTTCGGGAGAGAAGAAGGCTCAGAGCTATGGCGGCTTTCTCTACGACGGCTCGGATTTGTACATCTTCCTTGAGCCTGTCAAACTGCGTATCGGTAACGTTACAACGGATCTTCCCGCACTTTCATATGTGAAGGTGAGATATGCGGGAAGTGTTGAATATCACAACAGTGAAACAGACGAGGACAACGTGGTGGGAATCAACGATGTTTTGGTTACTGCCGAGGGAAAATCCGGATTCCTTCTCAATCTGGGCCTAGATGTCCTTTACACCAACACCGGAGAGGCACTGCTTTACTCTGCAGTGGATAAGGTTGCGGTAATAGATATGAACTAGGTTCATGAAGAAGGGAATGTCATGAAGAAGATATGCTTTGCAATAGGAGCGGCAATTATTGTAATCCTGCTCCTTTTACAGACAAGATTTAACATATTCATGCAGATGGATCGTGGCGGACTGGCCATTGAGGACAAGTCCGTATCCGCTTTACTCATGAACGATCCTGAGGAGGAACCGAAAGAGGTCGATGCAGGCCTTTATCCTTTTGATGCTCTGGATTTCGTATATACCAGAGGCAGCTCATATTACATGGGCGAGAACAAGAAAACAAAGATTGACATTAACTTTCCCCTGATTATTAACGGAGGAGCCGGAATCTGGTTTTTCGATGACAGGGCAAAGCTTTTCAACAACGAATACGAGAAGTTCTCGACTTATAAGGGACTTTCCGTAAGCGAACGTATTTCATTTAACCCCGACGGAAGCCGTGCTGCAGATGACGAGTATCTTTTTGCGGGACTTCCCAACGGATTCTTTGTAACACTGGATAACTTTGTGGTTGATCAGGGCGTGGCAAAAGAAGTGCCCATGAACAGTGTTGTTTTCTTTACCGAAAAATACTTTACTTATTGCGAATTAAGCGACGAGGAGATGCATTACAGAGCTCTTAACGGAATGACTCCCGACACGCTTCTTACAGTTGGCGATAAGGAAATTACTTATAAAGAGCTCCTTATAAATCTTGGTATCACTTATGACAAAAAGACCTTTGAGGAGGCTGAGGAGCCCTTCGAAGAGGAGATAATCGAGGAACCTGAAAAAGAGGTTATTGAAGAACCTGAAATAGAAGAGACCAAACCTGAAAAGGAAGAGGTCAAGAAACCGGAGCGTGAGAAGAAAGAGCGTCCTAAAAGATATGATGCCATTCTTTCTCCTGCAGCCACTGCAGCAGCCTCCGGAGCCAAATCCCGCAAATCCCCACAAGGGGGTACCGGAGGTGTCAGACCGGACAGCTTAAGACCGGACAAAACTCCCAAGGACACCGAGGCACCCCTTGTGGAGGATTATATAAAACCTGTTGTCACCATAACAGGTACAACTCCCGGCGTTTACAGAGTAAGAGTAGGCGTTAACGTAAGCGACCCCGCATCTCGAATTGACAAATCAAGAAAGGTTCAGTTTGAGTTTTATGAGCAGCAGGGTAACGGCAAGGAGACCCTTGCGTACAGAACATATACAGCTACATCCGGAACGGTTACTGCAGGCGGCGGAAACATTAAGCCCAATACCGATTACAGAGTAAACGTATATTTCACATATTATGATGAGCACAACGAGAGAATAGTAGAGTCTGTGGCTTCGGACATCTTCGTAAGAACCGGGGACCTTTCACAGGTTGGAAGTATCTACTTCAAAGAAGGTACCGAAAACGGAATTACCTACAAGGATATACCTTTCTATTATGACAATTATGTAGAGATTACCAATGTAACCTACGACAAGACCGTAACGGATGAAGAGGCGGTTTACGGACTTGATCCCAAGAATCTGATTCTCACAGCTACAAAGGACGGAATAGCAGGGGAGAAGTTTGTTACTGTCATTGATATTTCCGCAGTAACGGATTTCAAGAAAGGGGCACTGGCTGATTTTAAATCCCTTCCCGTTCTTGATTCAAACAGCTCCTACAGCTATGTAATCACAGGTAAGGATTACTTTGGTAACGACCTTCAGATATACAGAAATACAGGCACATTTGACACCTGTAAATCAAGACCTCAGGGTTCCATTGAACTTGTTACCAACAAGATTGGTGAGGCCAAGTTTAAGGTTAATATCATTGACCCCGACACAGCATCCGTAGCACCTGAAAACGGCCCTGCATCAGAGCGAGACGTTTATCTTGTAATCAGCACCATCAAGAAGGAAAGATATGCGGATGACGCCACCATGTGGGATGCCGCAAAGGGATACATAGACAATAATAACTCCAGAGTCGGAGCCAATACCGATAATGAGAGTACGGTTCACTTTGTCTATAAGTTTAATACCAACGATTATACCTTAAATAACGGTGCACTGGAGGCAAGTGACGTTGAGATAACAGCCAACTGTCTTGATCTTAACCAGAGATACTATGTCTACCTCCTTACGGACTACGACCTTGACAACAGGAGAGGAATCTTAAGACACGATGAGATAGCAAGCATTGATTTTAAGGCTGCCACGCTGTCTTCTTTGGGAAATATATATATTGATGTAAACATAGCCCATGTAACAGCGCACAGTGCAAACATAACTTACACAATAAACGATGCCAAGACCAATGAAACTCTTCAGGGCCTTCTTTCTGACGTGGTATTTCTTATTAATACTACCGAGGGAGCCAACCCCGGAGTTCATTCGGGTATGGTTTTTGATAATGAGGCAATGCATAACTTCACGGGTTACAATCCTGACACCGGAAACAAGGATCTGACTCCCGGAAGTGTATTGATGGACGCCAATTATTTCGAGAAGGGCGAAGGCCTTTCAGACGCACAAAAGGAAGCTCTTAAGAACTTCAGGGATATTAAGAATAATCCTGTTGTGGGTGATGAGGTTCCCTATTACCTTACAAGCATGACGGAGTATTCCATCACTCCCGTGGTTTATGCCCTTTATAACGGCAAGAGATATGAGATGAACGTATCTCTTACAAGGTCTGCCTTTAAGACCATGCGTGAGCCTGCAAAGGTAACGGTTACCGACGATCTTTTGGCGGCCGGCACCTTGAGATTTAACGTAAAAATTGAAGACCCCGACGGAGCCATCACAGGTAACTCGGGTCATGTTGTGGTACTCAATTTGTATGACAGTCACAGAAATCTGGTAAGGGCCGTACGTGTACCGAAGAATACAGACGCACCTGTTCCCTATGAGTTTACGGGACTTGATCCTTCGGAAACCTTCTTTATGAATTTTGTTGCCGTTGAGTACAACGAAGGATATACCAATGAGACCTTTGAGTCCAACAAACTGATTTACCAGCACTTTATTGATAATCCCATTAACCTTTCGGGAAATATCAAATTAATAAGTCTTGATAACTTCTCTGCTACGAGACTTACGGCAAAAACCAGAGTTCTCATTTACGATGATGACCGCATTATGAACGGCCAGATGCCTTATTTCATCACTGTGGAGAAGAATGGGGTTGATATTACTTCCTCCTTCGATACAAGCCTTACAAAGGTAGAAAACTACGCTTATGATGACGGTACAAATACCATAAGAACCAACTCTGAGTGGAAGGTTAACAAGGCGGATGATACGTACAAAATGACTCTGTACGTAATTATAAATAAAAACAAGCTGATTCTTGACACATTGGAATTTAATGCAAGAGACTGCATTTTTGAGATTGCAAATGCTAAAGAATTTGTAGAAAAAATCAGCAAGAATCCCGGCGCAAGATTCGTTGTTACCGGTGACATCATCATGGATGAAGTTGACTATGACAGCAATGGTGTGTTAAAGGCAACTCTTCCCAGTGCAACCGTAACATCGACATTCAGAGGAGAACTTGACTTCCAGGGATATAAGCTTCAGAAGAATAATCACAGGAACGAAGGAGCAATCTTCTCAAATATCGGTCCCAAGGCTGAGATTAAAAATGCCGTATTCGAGTTCTCGGATCATACCACAACAAGAGAGTATGACCATGGTATTTTCTGCAGACACAACTACGGACATATTCACGATATTTACGTTCATTACCTTGGAGGTTCCGGAACCAACAACATCTACTACGGACTTGTTGCGGGACGAAACGCAGCCAGCGGTGTTATTGAACGCTTCGTTATAAACAATGATCCCCAGGGAGACAGTTGTACTTTCTCTGCAAGAAGTAACGCAGGTCTTCTTGTGTACCTTAATGATGGTGTAATAAGAAACGGTTACGCGTACGGTTCTGACATTAACTCCGTAACCCAGACCACCTCTGCAGGTTCGGGAATCAATGTGGGTGGTATTGAAGGCTACCAGAATTCAAGAGGTAAGACCGATCATGTCTTCTCCCTTGTAAACGTGGTGGTATCAAACCCCGACATGAATGCTTCAAAGGCACGTGACACACAGTACGGCGCAATAATCGGTTACGCAGTCGGAAACTGTGAAAACATGTACAGTGTAGGTCAGTCATTCTACAACACGCCTTACAACGGCAAGATGTATGATGCTGACATTGTGGGACCTGCCCTTGGTGTCAACAGTGCAACACAATCCGGAATTTATTACTGGAACGAAGGTAATAATGTTTATGCCAAATCTACCAAGCAACATATGATTGGTTTGGAATCACTATATGATTACAACTGGCAAGGTGAGGTTCTGGGCGCGGGCTTTGATGCGCAGCCCGTTGAGGTAGGATTCTACCCTCATGTAACCCTAAGTAACGAGCTCCCTGATCAGGAGCTGCTACCTCTGCCCAATCGCAACATCACAAGGTTGGTGGAAGTTATTTCCACGGAGGTGATCTCATACGGTGAAAACGGCGATTCTGCCCTCATTAAACTTAGACTAAATAACCCCCGAAACGCCGTTATCAAAGCAGTATCAATCGAGAACCTTGACACCGACCTCTACGAAGATGACACCTACAAAACAACCATGCTTGACGGATATACTACCATGTATATTAACGTTTCAAACCCCGCCAAGTTTGTGTCAATGTATGCGATAGAGAACCTTACCGTGTCCGTTGGAAACTCCACATCGGTTGTACAAAGCGATGCACTTCTCGCAGTAGATTTCTACAGAATGATTGAGACTGCGGATGACTGGTACAACTATGTGGTAAAGAAACCTGATGAAAACGCAAGACTTGCAAACGATATTGATTTTGCCGGTGTTCCAAGAGAGCAGATTTGCGTAACAGCAAACTATACGGGAAAACTTGACGGTGGTAAAGGAAAAGGCGGAGCCGAAAAGGATGGCAATGCCACAAGAAAGGGCTTCTCCCTTAAGAATATTACCTTAACGGGAAGCGGATATAACCCCGTGGTATTCTCAAGAGTTGACGGTTCCATAAAGAACCTTTGCATAGAGGATTTCACCGCCAATGTCGCCAACAGAGATTACAACGGTTTTATCACAGCATTATACGGAGAGGTCAGCAACGTTCACACCGTAAGATCTCATATTACGGGAAGAACTTATCTGACTACCCTTGTTTGCTATGCATACGGCGGAACTCTGATTGAAAACTGCAGCTCAACTGACGCGGAGATTACATACGCCGAGCCTGCAAATTCAAATACAGAAGGTAAAATCGGAGCTATCGCCGCAAGAGCTGACGGCTGCAGAGTCACCAACTGTTTTGTAAGAAACGTAAAGATAGAAGCAAACGATTTAAGAACCTGTCTGGGTGCAGGTGCAATTGTGGGCTACAGCGGAACTTCAGCTTTGGAGAATCTGTATGCTACAGGTGATATCAGTGTGCGTGGTAACAACGTAGGCGGAATCGTCGGTTACCATACCGCAGGCTGCGTCACCAACATGATGACCAACATCATTTCAAGAGTAAACGTTAAGAGCTACCAGGATAACGTAGGTGGTATAGCCGGTGAAATCAACATCACAGAGGGAACCATCGCAGAGAGAAACAACATGTCCGGTATCGCTCTCGGAAATGTAATGTGCGTCAACACAGATTCGGACGACGTTTCATATACAACAGGTTCCATGGCCGGAACCAGAAGTACCTTCTACGGCTGTGAGGTTCAGCTCTATAACGGTATTACCGGAGCCAAATTTGACGAGGACGGAATACTTATTACAGATGAATCATATCAGGGAACCGTAAAGGATTGTGACAAGAACACATTCGGACTTATCACATATGATCAGGCCACAGACCCTGCCACATACACGGATTCATCGCTCCTTGACATGGATGCCGGTGCTTACGATTACAGCAAGGCGGCAGCAGAACACCTGCCTACGCTCTATTACTACGGCACAAGTGTGCCCATGCCTTTCCAGGAGCAGGATTTACCTTTAAGCCTTACCAAGGTGGCAAACAACCTTATTACGGTTACAAGCGTATTCGTTAATGAGACAGAGAGACGTATTGCCCTCGACCTTGAAGGCCCTGAAGGCTATGTCATCACAGATTATGAAATAGAGAAACTTAATACCAGATTCTATAACAACTACAAGGCAACCTTTAATGCAAGCGGTACCGCAAGACAGCCTATTGAGTATGACACCAAGCAGGATCATTTCTTAGACAGCTACATGCTCATTTCAATAGGATACAGAAGCGCTGACGGCAAGGTAGTGGGCAAATCCAATTTCAAGAATAACCCTGTACGAATTCCTCTTATGCTCTTTGCGGATATTGCAGATATTCCTACCTGGAATAAGTACATTAAAGAGGAGACCAATTACGGTGACTATGAGAACTTCAGAATCGTAAATGATATCGATTTCTCATCGGGAGCAGACTATACAAAGAATGCAAAGATAGGTCGTCTTAGAGGTTTCAGAACCGTAGGGACCGGTGATTCAATGCTTACTTTAAGTAACATCAGACTCACTAATGCTAACGAGAACCTTATCTTCAGACTGAATTCAGAGATATCAAACCTTAGATTCAGTGACTGCTCAGTCAACACAAAGAACCGTGACTGTATCGGTCTTATCGGAACTTCATCGGGTGCGGTTTATGATATGGAGTTTAAAAACATCACCATTAACAGCACCTCGGCCAACAACTTTATCGGTATTATCGGATACCAGAACGGTGGATGCATCGGTAAGTATGATGAGGCAGATCCCGATGCCGGAAAGATTGTTTTAAATAATGTAACCATAGGAACAAACGCTACAACTGCAAGTCCCTATGCAGGTGGTATTACGGGTTATGCGAAGAGTAATACGATTTTCACAAACATAGATGCTACCAATGTAAATGTATTCGGAAACGGATACGTAGGAGGAATCTCCGGAGGAGCAGGCAAGGCAAGCTTCTATAAGATTAAGGGTAAAGATTTCACCGTTACTTCAAATGCCAATGCGAGAGTCGGCGGCATTGTGGGAAGCTTTGAGCCCGGAAGAATATCCGGTAAAACCGGCTCCTTCTTCGCGGACGTAACCCTTACTGGAACAGCAGCTAAGGATACGGACGGATTTACAGATACATCAACTACAACCATAAGCTTTAAGAATCCTACCACCAACAGTACTTACATTGGCGGACTAATTGGCTACACCAATGTGTACTTCCTTGGCAAGATTAACGCTGCCGGGGCTTACAACACAAGAGTAGTGAAAACATCACCTTATGACACAGCGGAAACCAATGTCAGCAACATGGTAGATGGCATTGTGGTCAAAGGATTCGTAAATAACATAGGCGGAATGTTCGGTTATTGTACTGATGACTACGACAGCCACTGTTACAACACTTTGGTAACCGCAGTCAAGGATACCACCGCAGTTTATAACTATGTAGGCGGTATCGCAGGACAGATTTCCTATATCAGTTACTACGACATGGTTAAGGGAACCAAGATTAAGATTAACAACCATGGTTTCGTAGGACTGGGATACGGCTACAAGTCATCTGACGGTTCAATCTACTATTGTAAGGTTGAGGATTCTAAGATTGAACTTAACCAGGCGGGAAGCCTTACGACGGAATTAAAGAACGTCGGTGGTGTTACCGGATATGCATATTATCCTGTTTACTATTCGAGTGCTGTAAATACAACCATAGATGCGCCTAAACACAATAATGTCGGCGGCGTGGCAGGTTACCTTAACAATTCACTGTCAAGATGCTTCTACTACGCAGAACCTGAAAGTGATGCATCGCCTAAGGCAGATGATAAATACTTCGTTTCAGGTAACAACTACGTAGGAGGTGTAGCGGGATATCACTTCACAGGAAGTGTTCAGTACAGCTACTCCAATGCAAATGTAATAGCTGCCAACTTCTACGCGGGCGGTATTGACGGTGCATACAGAAACGGATACACGGTAACCAAGGTAAGCGGCAAGGACAACTACGGTTACTCCACTGCGTCGCTTTTTGGAAACTATTTTGCAGGAACCGTCAGTGCAAAGGATTATGCCGGAGGTTTGGTGGGAGATCTTACCATGGCCTCAAGCGAAGCAGTAAGCTCTCACGGCGGAAGCGGTGCGGCAGCCGATGGCGGAAGACGAGTCAATGCTACAGATTCTCTTCCCAAGACCGGTTCGGCAAACGAAATTACTTATACATACAGAAACCTTGGTCTTGCTTCGAAGATTACAGCCACCGGCGGAACCCATGCCTATGCTTTCGCAGGAAATGTGGACGGCTTTGAAGGAAGAGCTAACAGAAGCAATCAGACCAGCGGAAGTTACGGTGATGCCAAGGACAGATCGACTGTTGATAAAGCCGACATAACCTTCTTCTGGGACAGCACTGAACTGGAAACCACAGCAGGAACTGTGAAGCTGGCATTCCTTAAGAACTCCGATGCCCCTGATTGGGCAAAGAACGGAAGTGCCAAGTTCGTTCAGTATAACGTAATAGAAGGCACCTCTGATGTGGCAAGATATGTAGTCTACAGTAATGACAGAACAGGTGTATATGACACCAAGGAGAAGGATACAACCAATACCTTAAACGTTCGTCTTATTACGGGAACAGACCTTGCGACTCACGGTCCTTACTATACTATGTACCATGTATCCTCCACCACGGGAAATACAAATCCAGGTTGGACAGGACGATACTACTACGTAATTCTTACAGCTGATACAAAGACTTACACAGGTGTTTACGCCAACGGAAATTACGGCGCAGCTTCGGGTAAGAGTTATCTTCCTCATATAAGAGTGAATAATAACGCTGCGGCAAATGATCTTCTTACACAGTACCAGGTAAGGAAGAATATCAATCTTCCCGCACCTACAAGCTCACTGGGTAAGATAAGGTTAAGGGCAGCCATGAGGATAATGCGCCCTGTCATATCAGACCCTGTGGTATATGCAAGCTCGGCATCAACAATAAACATTGAGTTTGCAGAGAATGCTTTGCAGGCAGAATCTACATATGTAAAGGTATACTACGGAAACAAATCCGAACCTGCAGTTCAGACACTTCTTAATTACGATGAGAAGAATTCAAGAGTTCTGACGCTAAGTTATGATTTTGCCAAGAAGATAAGAATTGAATATGGATATGCGGATGTAGGCGCATACATTGCCTCCATGAGTGAAGACGGAAAGACTCTCGGTGTTGACTATGAGATAGAAGACATCTTGGAGGATTACAGTTTCCTTGATGACTACACCATGGCCTATAAGGATGAAGACTCCCTGGACGAGGAAGAAAGCGACGAGGGTGAGTCACTCGAAGGCGGCAATCCATATATCTATAAGCCTCGTGCACTTGCGAGACGCGTAATGACTTACGATACCGCTTACTACTATGTGACAGATGGCGGCGTAGTCAGAGGCTACGGCAGCAGCGCTGAAGAGAGAGGCGAGGACGGAAAAGATCCTACGGCAACTTTGATTTCCGGTAGGTTTGTAAATATCTATGAAGGACTTGGACTTACCTCATCGGGAACAGTTATTAATCTTTCTGACGGAAGTGCAGTAGGAGATCCGGTTAAGGGAATAGAGCTTACTAAGAGCTCTAAAGCCCTTGAAGAATTCAACCTTAATGGAATGCCTGTATCAACTTATTGGAAGTACACGATGATAGGCGGTGCAGATGATGCCATTAACCGTGAGGCTCAGATACTTAAGAGCAAGAACGGTAATGTGAATATCATTCATTCCTCCATTGAAAATATCAAGGATTCCGCAGTCATGTATACGAAGGATGGAGACGAGTATCTGACTGTGCTCGGAAACGACGGAATTATGTATGACCTTTACATGGGTGAAAACATAAATGCTCCCGAGGACTTTAAGCGAAGCGGAATCGTATACATGTCAAATAACTTTAATACATCTGCACCCTTTATCCTCGTGGAATACGCTAACGGAGGTATAGTCGGTTACAACTACATGACGGGAGAGTATCTCTTCGACAATTCCATCAAGAATGAGATGTCCCTTATCGACTACATCAAGGTTTACTTTAGCGGAGATAAATCCTTGTTAAAACCTGCGGCTTCCTCATACGGAGCAACGGGACGAGTTGCAGAACTTGCAGGAACACCCGAAAGACTTGCAACCATGGTTGTAGGCAATAATAACGGTGAACTGCTTGAAGGCAATAATGAAGGCGGTGAGACAGCCTTTGACAAGTCTACAGAAAAGGTTCTCTTTGATGAAGATAACACCGAGAAGGCAGGAGATAACAAGGCCTTAAGGAACGTTGAAGAGGACAGTGGTTTTGACATAGGAATTGATACCGACGAAGTTAAGGGAAGCGATTCCGAGAACAAGAAGAGTAATGTCGCTGACGGAATGCTTATTGCGGGCAACATGGATGAAGGAGAAGCGGCAGGAAACGGAACCCTAGGCGGCGCATCCACGGAAGGCGAAAGAAACGGAGGCGAAGCTTTGGCCATGGGCGGCACTGCATCAGAAACCGGAGAAGAATCCCTTGTGGGAGGTTCGAAGGCAGCAGGCATGGGAGGAGAAGAAAACTCCAAGAAAGCCCATACAAATGGCGAAGGCGGAGGCACCGGAACAGGTGAAGTTAATGAACTTGACGAACCTGATCTTGAGGGAAGCTCAGAAACTGTGGACGGTACCAACGAGACTACAGGAGAAGCCACAGGCGGCGGAACAGGAAGGGCACCCGCCACGGAAGGAAAGGCTTCAAATAATGAAACTGTGGCCACGGAAAGCCTTGAAACCGACGGAGTCAACGTAGGTAAACATTCATCAAGCGTGAAGGACTTGCTGGAAGTTAAGGAAGATGATGAGACAGAAAGCGAAACTCCCACTGACAGTGTCACCACGGAGAAGAAGCTTATGACTGTTTATAACCAGTCAACCGGAACCTACGAAATCATCGACATGGATAAGTTCATGTCAGACTCCGGATATGAAAGCGAGAACGTAAGACTCGCTGTCAAAGACTTCAGTGTTTACGGAGGCTATGTAAATGACAGTAAGCCGACGGATGAAGAAAACAAGAAGGGAATAGAACTTTATGTATTGGCATCCTTAGCGCTCCTTGCGGGCATAGGCGGTGCAATCTACTACCGAAAGAAGCATAAGGTCAAGATTTAATTAAGTAACGGGGGTGAAATAATTGAGAAGAAAGATGACAGTAACCAGCGGAGGAAGCAGTTTCGTTCTGGAGGTTAAGAGCTGTGAGAACAGCACCTGGCAAGGGACCTTAACCTGGGTTGAAGGGAACAAGAAGGAACACTTCCGAAGCGTAATAGAGATGCTGCGGTTAATACGTTCTACCCTGAACGTAGCCGAAGATTAACTTTTTCATATTTTCTCCGAGAGAGCCTGTTGTAGTTTGTGCCGCTACAGCAGGCTTTCTTATTTTGCAAAAAAACTTGAAATTTTTTTGTGATTTACTTAGGAATTTTGTCCCAGAATGACACTTATACAATAGAGGACTTTTTATAGTAAAACATGGACGAAACACTATGTATCGGAGGCTTCCCAAAAAATCTTAAGATTTTTTTAAAAAATTTGAGCCACTTTTAGTTGCGCGGAAGTCTTTAAAGGTGAATGATGAAAAAACGAAAAGTTATTTCACATCAAACGGCACAGTTAATAAAATAGTTAATCAATATGAAAGAGGGAAAACACATGTTAAAGAACAAAAGAGTAGTTAAAGCATTGACTATCGGATTAGCAACAGTTCTTGCTACACCTTCCATGACAGCATTCGCAGCAGCACCCGGCGAGATGCCCACATCAGATGACAAAAATACTGATGTTACTGTTGAGGTAAAAGAACCCGTTGTAGTTGCAAGTGAGAACGAGCAGGCTATTAAGGATGCTTCCAAGTTAACAGATGATGCACAGAAGGCAGAGCAGAAGGTATTTGGAGAAGCTGTTTCTTCAATGAATCCTTTCGATCCCGCTTGGGATGCTAAACTTGGCGATGTAGCATTTGATGAGTCAAATGATTTTATACAGCCTGAATTCCAGCCGGAATTCCCCTATGTTTCATTTGTAGATCCTGACAACAGCGCGAACGAATTTGATGATAACGCAGGCGATCATCTTGATGATGCAAGCGATATTCTTGATAAGGGCGAGGAAGATTTAACAGAGAAGCTCGGTGAGTTCGAAGAGAAGATTGAAGCTGTAGACGAAGCAACAGGTAAGGCTAATGATGCACAGGGCCATGCAACAGCTGAAGCTATGAATGCTGAAGAAGCTGAGAAAAAAGCTAATGCAACAACTGATATTCCCGCAGTTCAGGCTCAGGCAGGAGTAGCATCTACAGCAGCAACTAATGCAGCATCATATGCAGAGGACGCTCAGACCGAAGCAACCAACGCTTATAACTATTTTGTTGAAGCAAGAGATAAATACGAAGCAGCTGAAACAATTGCAAAGAATGCTAACGAAGCAGCTGATAAGGCAGTAGCAGAGGGCCTTGAAGACGCTGAAGAGGCAGTTAAGTTTGCTAAGCAGGCTGAAGAAGATGCTAAGGCTCTTAAGAAAGAGATGGACGCAGCTCTTTTCAAAGCTAAAGGAACTGAGGTTTACTACCAGGGTGAGCTTTTCAGAATTGAGAAGAGATTAAAAGACCTTGCAAGCGAGAAGAAGCAGCTTGATAAGGATTACGCGTATGCTCATGACATGTATGATAAAGAGACTGAGGCTTGGAGAGATGCTTTTGATGCAGTATCTGAGGCACGTCAGGCTCTTGCAGAGGCTCCTTCACAGTGGGAAATCATTGGAGATACATTGAAAGTCCAGGCTTTAGAGAAAGCCCTTATAGCAGCTGAGAAGGTATTATGGGCAGATGGAAAGGATTTCCACGACGCTAAAACAAAGGCTGACTCCTTAAAGATTAAGAAAGAATTACAGGATGCTTATGACCTTATTAAAGAGGCATATGAAGGCAAACTTGAAGAGAACCAGGAACTTAAGGATGCCGTACAGAATGATATCAATGTTATCGATGGAAAGATTTCTGACCTTAAAGAGAAGTATGGTGATAACATTGGCGACATTCAGGCAACTCTCCTTAGTGATGAGTCAACAGAAGAGGCTAAGGAAGCTGCAGTTAAGAATCTTATAAATAACATTACCAGTCTTGATAGCGCAGAAAGATTTGAAACTACTCTTTTTGAAGGTGTTTTATACAAAGTTACTGATGCTGATGGAAAGACTCAGTTCTACACCTATGAGATTAGAGATGGCGTTATTTATGTTGCTAAGGTAACTGAGACAGTCGAAAATAAAATTGAATACATTATTAGCACAATTGAGCCTACTTATACTGATTACAACACCAAAGAGGAACTCGAAGCAGCTATCGCAGCAGGTCTCCTTGACGGAACATATTACTATGATGAAGTGGCAGGTGTAATTACCGATTCAAGACCTACAGGTAAGTATAATGTAACTTATACTGAAAATGAGTATAAGAGAGGCTACAGTGACACATATGATGTGGTAGGACAAGCGGGTAAGGTTGTTGTTTATAATCGTGTAAAATATGGCATGTTCATTGATACAGAAACACATACCTTTAATGTAAAATACATGGCTAATCCTTCAACAGGAGTTGTTGGCTGGCAGTTCTACTATGATGAGGATGAATACTATAACACTTGGTATCCGTTAACATATTATAATATGACGGTACTGTTCCCCAATCTTGTGAATGCTAAAAATACAAACGATGTTTTGTCTCACATCTATTTGAACAATATTGAAGTAACTGTTAATGATGTATATGAGGGCAGCTTATACTGGTATCAAAACAAAACAAATTATTCTGCTACAGCGATTTATGCTGATACAGAGGTTCCTACAACTGTTTATAAGCTTGTAAGCAATGTTAAGAGTAAGACAGGTTCGGATAAGCAGGCCATCATCGATGAGGTTGGTGAGGATAAGGTTCTTAAGATTGTAGAAACCACAACACCTGCTTCACACACAGTTACAGAAGAGACAGTTGTTGATGTTTATACCGGAGCCAGTACAAATCACTTCTATAATGGAAGGAGAGAAGCGCCTGAACTTAATGAGGATGGAAGCATTAAGTATTATTGCGCATTTACTATTGGAGAAAAGTACGGAGAGTACACTTATTCAACGGCAAATGGAGATTTGAGATGGGAAAACAATAGCTGGCAGGTATTTAGATATGACTCCAAAAAAGGAAAGTATGTATGGAAGAATATTACTGCTTGGTGGACAGACAATAACTTGAGCTCTCATGTGGTTAAGGAGTATAAGAACTTCACAACCATGAGCGTTGAAGAGGCAGCTAAGATTAAAAATGCCAAGGGAAAAGTTACCAGAGTTGTTGAGACTGTGATTGATGTTCCTGAGAGCACAACATATACTGTTTACTACAAGGGCACAGATTCAGTTCCTACACCCACTCCTGTTACAACTTATACAACTGGTGATTTCGCAGGTATCGATAGCTTGTCTAGTCTTAATAAAGATAAGTCTGACAAGAACGAAGAACTTGGAACAGTAGTAGATTACAACACAGCCAAGAAAGCATACGATGATGCTAAGAGCGAAATGGATGCAGCTTGGAAGAAGTTCGTTGATGCTAAGAAGAGAGAAATTTTCATCGGTATCGAGCTTTGGAAGGCTAAAAAAGAACTTAACGAAGCAATCGCAGCTAAGAACAAAGCTGAAGATGATCTCGCTAAGGCTCAGTGGAACTTCTACTGGCAGGATCTCAAGACAGCAGGCGCTAAGGCAGCTCTCGATGACGTCACAGGCAAGCTCGCATACAATGCAGGCGCCACAGCTTACAACAAGGCAGCTGAGAAGGAAGTTACCAAGAAACTCCAGGAAGCTAAGGCTAAAGTTGGTGAGTACACATACAAGGCACGTGTTGCTAAAACACTCGCAACAGATGCTAAGAAGGCTCGTAAGGCAGCTGAGAAGGCAAGAGATGCCATCAAGAATATTAAGGCTTCCAACCTTGGAGCAGATGCACTTGAGGCAGCTTATGCTGAACTTGAATTAGCAGAGAAGGCTTACCAGGAAGCACAGAAAGCAGCTGATCTTGCGAAGGAAGAAGCAGCAGCAGCTAAGAAGGCTTATGAGAATATCCTTGCAAGAATCAAGACTCTCCAGAGCTCAGGCGGAACAAGTGAGTCCGGCACAGAAAGCGATATAACAGGTGCACCTACAGTATTTGCAGGCGTTACTACTGATGTTATCCCCGGAAATCCCGCAGCACCCGCAGTTGGTGGCGCAGGCGTAGCAGTTAACGTGGCTCCCGCAGCAGCAGATACAACAACAGAGCTCGCTACTCCTCAGACAGCTCTTGCAGCAACTGTTCCTGAAGACAATAAGTCAGATGATGGACTTGCAACAATCCTTCCTCAGGGACCCGCTCTTGCAGCTGACATCGCTGATACAGAGCACCTCACATGGTGGTGGTTACTTGTAGTAGCAGTACTCGGTGGTACCGGATACGCTATGTACAGAAAGTTCCAGGCTAAGAAAGAGGAGAAGGTTACAAAGTAATTAAATCTTCTAAATAAACTTACCGGGCACGAAAGTGCCCGGTATTTTTGTGCAAAAAAAGAAGACTGAAATCAGTCTTCTTTTTTCTCCAGTGTTGAATCAATGAGCTTCATAAGTTCCAATGCACTTCTGAAGTTTTCCTTCTGTTTTCCTTCGACCCAAGTTATTGTCCCTTGCCAAGTATAGTTTTCCCGACTCTTGACTTCGATGACAAAACTGTTGCCGATGTCATTTTCCTTAATTGTGTTAGTCATTATTTATCTCCTCCATTTGCTACTACATAATAATCGTTACCGGTCACATATAAGTCACATGAATGTAGTTTTATAAACCACATGTTGAGAAAATGTGTGATTTTACCCGTAACAATATATATATCGGATTATACAAAAAAAACTTTACACTATACAAGATATAGTATATAATTTTTTTAAATAAAAGGTTCCTTTAAGAACGGTACAGAGATGCCGGCAAGGTTCAACATATAGGATTCCCGGGGATTGGTCCGGGCTTAGAATGTTAATTTGCCGCGCATAGTCGCGGTATTTTTTTTGGAGAAACAGATGTCAGCACAGTATAAAGCAACCCTGCTTGATGATGCAGCGGTGGGACGAGCACTTAAGAGAATAGCCCATGAAATACTGGAGAAGAATGCCGGAAGCGATAATATTTGTCTTGTGGGAATCAAGAGAAGAGGAATTCCCATCTCAAAGATTATTGCCGAGAACATAAAAGAAATTGAGGGCAACGATGTTCCGGTGGGAAGCATAGACATTACCTATTACAGGGATGATATGCAGCATGATACGGCAGAACCCGTGATTCATGAGTCCCAGATTTCTTTTGACATAAACGATAAGACAATAATTCTTGTGGATGATGTTCTTTACACAGGAAGAACGGCAAGAGCTGCCATGGAAGGAATTATGGCACATGGTCGTCCGGCAGCAATTCAGCTTGCTGTGCTTATAGACAGAGGTCACAGGGAACTTCCTATAAGAGGAGACTATGTGGGTAAGAATGTTCCCACAGCCAAGTCTGAACATATATCTGTAAAACTTCCGCCATTCGAGGACATTACGGCGGTAGAACTTTTTGGTTAATAGGGCATGGTGCCCTTTTAATAAATATATTAATTTGCACCCGTGTGTGCAGAATATGCAGGAGGAAAGTGTATGAAAATGATTTTTAATGTCGAAGACAAACCGAAATTCAGCCAAACCCTTGTGTTTGCGTTCCAGCAGCTGCTTGCAATCATGGCAGCAACAATCGCTGTTCCCGTAATCACAAACTCAGCTGCAGGCTCAAATATGTCAATTGCCGCAGCACTCTTTGGCGCAGGTGTAGGAACATTGGTATATGTTCTCTTCACAAAAGCTAAAAGCCCTGTTTTCTTAGGATCATCATTTGCATTTCTTGGCTCTATGGCAGCTGCTTTTGCCGGAGCTGTTTCTATGGAAGTAGGCTATGCAGGACTTATCGTTGGTGCTATCATGGCAGGTCTTGTATATGTAGTTATTTCCCTTATTGTTAAATTCGCAGGAGTTCTTTGGATTAACAAACTCATGCCCGCAGTAGTTATCGGACCCACAGTTGCAATCATCGGTCTTTCACTTGCAGGCAGTGCAGTAGGCGACCTTCAGAAGTCAAACGTAGAAGGCGGAAGCACACTTCTTGCTATCCTTTGCGGTATTGTTACACTCCTTGTAGTTACAATCTGCTCAACCTTTGGTAAGAAGATGGCTAAGTTAATCCCCTTCATCATCGGTATCCTTGCAGGTTATGCTCTTGCAGCAATCTTCACAGCAATCGGTGCAGCTACAGGAAATGCATCACTTATGATTGTTGACTTCAGCCCCATTAAGGCTCTTGGAGATGGCGGTGTTACATTCTCAACATTCGTTTCACTTCCCAAGTTCACATTTGTAGAAGCTATCAGCGGATTTTCACAGATTGACGGAGCATACTTAGGAACACTCTTTGCAGCATATGTTCCCGTTGCATTCGTAGTATTTGCTGAGCACGTTGCAGACCACAAGAACATCTCCTCAATCATTGAGAAGGACCTCTTAACTGAGCCCGGCCTTAACAGAACACTTCTTGGTGACGGCGTTGGTTCAATGGTAGGTGCATTCTTCGGTGGATGTCCCAACACCACATACGGCGAGTCAATCGCTTGCGTAGCTATCACAAGAAACGCATCAGTAGTTACAATCGTTACAACAGCATTCCTTGCAATCGTTGTTTCATTCCTTAGCCCCATCATCGCATTCTTAAGCTCCATTCCTTCATGTGTAATGGGCGGCGTGTGCATGACTCTTTACGGATTCATCGCAGTAAGCGGACTTAAGATGCTTCAGGGCGTTAACCTTGGAGACAACAAGAACCTCTTCGTTGTATCTTCAATCCTTATCTCAGGTATCGGCGGACTTGCTCTTCACTTCGGAAACGTAACAATTACTTCCGTAGCTACAGCACTTATCCTTGGTATCATCGTTAACAAGATTCTTTCAGCTAAGAAAGATGATAAGGCATCAGACGAAGCTAACAAGAAGACTGCATAGTATAAAATGGTTTCATACGAAGGGAGAGATGAAATCATCTCTCCCTTTTTTGCACTTTAATTTAAAAAGTATAAACAAAGTTCTTGACAGTTTATCGGTTTAAAGTGTAAAATCATTAAAGAGTTATGAATGAAAGGCAAATAATATGAATTTGGCAACCTTACTTTCAAAACTTAACAGCGTATTCTTTTACTTTACCCAGGCTTGCTTTTTTGCAGGCTTTTTTGGCTTTTACTTTTATTATTATCGTAATCGTTCAATAAGGGTTAAGGAATAGACGCTGAGGAATATAACCAAGATAAATTAAGGCGCTATCCTAAAAGGTTGGCGCCTTTTGTTATGTCAGGTGTAGGCGCCTTTAAGGATAGCTCCTAAGAAAAGGAGAAAAATTATGAGTAATTTAAAAGTGGCTTACAGCGGAATTGAAGGTTCCTTCGCAAGTATTGCGGCAGGAAAGATTTATCAGGGCGAAGAGTTCGTCAGCTGCAAATCCTTCGACGAGGCATATGCGAAGGTTGAGAACGGTGAATGCGATGTGGCGGTTCTTCCCATTGAGAACAGCTTCGCAGGTGAAGTTGGACAGGTTATGGACCTTATTTACGCAGGTTCATTAGAGTTTGACAACGTATATGAGTTATCCATTTCCCATTGCCTTGTGGGAACCAAGAACACAAAGCTTGAAAACATCAGAACAGTGTTAAGTCATCCTCAGGCCCTTGAGCAGTGCCACGAATTCATTGAGGAGCGCGGATTAAGAACAGTTCCTTATGAGAATACCGCAAGAGCAGCAAGACAGGTTTCTTTCGGTGGAGACCCTGAGGTTGGTGCAATTGCAAGCAAAGAGACTGCAGAGTTATATGGTCTTAAAGTTCTTGCAACAGATGTTAATCAGAGCGCGAACAACGTCACAAGATTCGCAGTGCTTTCAAAGAATCCCGTTAAGAAAGAGGATCCTGATTGCACATCGGCAATGATGTTCACTGTTAAGAATGAGGCCGGCGGACTTGCAAAGGCAATTTCCCAAATCGGTGATCATGGCTTCAATATGAGAGTCATAAGAAGCAGGCCTGAGAAGAAAGTCAACTGGACATACTATTTCTACGTTGAGGTAGAAGGAGATCTGGATTCGGCCAAAGGCAAAGAAATGCTTGAGGACTTAAAAAAACAGTGCCAGTTTGTTAAAATAGTAGGCAGATACGTACCCGGTATCAAGATTTGAGGTAGAGATGAACGTAATCAATGTAATTACTCAAACAGGAAACTATGATATTGACCTTGGAAGCGGACTCCTTCCTAAAGTGGGAGAACTTTTAAAGCTAAACAGGAAGGTTCTTATTGTTACCGATGACGGAGTACCAAAGGAGTATTCCGAAGCAGTTGCAAGAGCTTCCAAAGAGCCGGTAACCGTTGTTCTTAAACAGGGTGAGGAGAGCAAAAACCTCGATAATCTCATGAAACTTGAGAAGGCCATGCTTGAAGCGGGCTTTACAAGAGGAGATTGTGTTGTTGCCGTAGGCGGTGGCGTTATCGGAGATTTATCCGGTTTTGCGGCTTCCATATATATGAGAGGCATTGATTTTTACAATATTCCCACAACCCTTCTTTCCCAGGTGGATTCATCCATTGGAGGAAAGACAGCCATTGATTTCGAGGGAGTTAAGAACATTATCGGTGCGTTTTATCCGCCCATGAAGGTAATTATTGATACGGATACTCTTAAGACTCTTTCAAGGCGCCAGATTTCAAACGGAATGGCTGAAGTGGTGAAGATGGCCGCAACCTTTGACGAGACATTCTTCTCCGATATTGAAGAGGATTACGATACTGACGATTATTCAAATATCATTTATAAGGCAATAAAGATTAAGAAGCGCGTGGTGGAGGAAGACGAGAAGGAGAGCGGATTAAGAAGAGTGCTTAATTTCGGACATACTTTAGGCCACGGCATTGAATCTTCCCTTATGGGAGAGCTTTTGCACGGCGAGTGCGTAGGCCTTGGAATGCTTTGCATGTGCGACGGCGAAGTAAGAGAAAGAATTGAGGAGCTTCTTACAAAGCTTAACCTTCCGGTGAAGGCTAAGTTTGTCGAAGAGGAAGCCATGAAGGCGGTTCTTCATGACAAGAAGGCTAACGGTGATACAATTAAATGTGTCTATGTGAAGCGACTCGGAACATTTGAAATCAGAGAAATGGATGCCACAGAACTTTCAAAGAGAATTAAAGCGGTGGAAGCATAGAGAGGATTCTCATGAAAAATACCTTTGGAAACAGCTTACAAATAACACTTTTTGGCGAAAGCCACGGTCCCTACATCGGAGCGGTTCTTGACGGATTGGCTCCGGGCATAGAGATTGATGAAGAATATATAAGAGAACTTCTTTCAAGGAGAAGACCTGCCGGAGTTATTTCCACAGCCCGCGTTGAGCCTGATGAATTTCAGATTGTAAGCGGTGCTTTTAAGGGAAAAACCACAGGAACTCCTTTGACCATTCTTATTCCAAATGTGGCAAAGAGAAGTTCTGATTATGAGAAGGCAGAGCGCATAGCAAGACCCGGACATGCAGATTACACTGCAAGTGTTAAATACCATGGATATGAGGATTTCAGAGGTGGCGGACACTTCAGCGGAAGAATAACCGCAGCTTTGGTTGCAGCCGGAGCAATTGTTTTGCCTGCCCTTAAGAAAAAAGGCGTGGAAGTTTCATGTGAGATTAAATCCGTTGCAGGAGTAACAGGTTCATGGGAAGAGATGGAAGATGTTATTAAGGCAGCCGCAGCCGAAGGAAACAGCGTGGGTGGTGTCCTTGAGGCTGAAATCAAGGGAATGCCCGCAGGTGTTGGAGAGCCCTGGTTTGACTCGGTTGAGAGCGTTCTTGCTCATGCCATGTACTCAATTCCCGCAGTAAAGGGAGTGCAGTTTGGCATAGGATTTGAGGGCACGACACTTAAGGGAAGCGAGTATAATGACTCCTTCAGAAATGAGGGCGGGAAAGTAGTTACAACTACCAACAATAACGGCGGAATAAACGGTGGAATCACTAATGGGATGCCTATTGTTTTTTCACTGGCTATAAAGCCTACACCTTCTGTTTACGTTAAACAGGAAAGCATAGATTTGGTAAGCGGAGAGAACAGAGATCTTCAGATTGAGGGTCGTCATGATCCCGCTATTATACACAGGGCAAGAGTGGTGGTTGAAGCCATGAGCGGCCTTGTGATGTACGACTTGTTAGCAGGTCGATTTGGAACTGATTATTTTTGTGAGGAACAATAATGAAGTGGGTTAACAAATCAAATGTCCTTATTGTGGGACTTGGACTTATGGGCGGAAGCTATGCCAAAGCCATTAAAAGAATAGGTCATCATGTTCTGGCAATCGATAAGGATAAGGAAGCCATTGAATACGGACTTGCCAATGGAATAATTGATGAGGGAGCGGACCACGATGATCCTGAGCTTATCAAGAAAGCGGATTGCATTATCATCGCCCTTTATCCTTCCATAGTGGTTAAGTGGATTTCGGAGAACAAGGGTTTTTTCAAAAAAGGAATAAAGATTACCGATGTAATGGGTGTAAAGAGCTCCTTCCTTTATAAGGTTCAGGAGGAACTTGCGGATACGGATGTTGAATACATCTCAGCTCATCCCATGGCAGGCAGGGAAGTCTGGGGCGTCAAAAACGCCAGCGATAAGATTTTCAGAGATGCCAACTACATCGTTGTACCCACTGATAAAAATACAGAAGAGGGAATCATGTGGTGTGAGAACCTGGGTAGAGTACTTGGTTTTTACCGGGTATCAATTCTCAGCCCGGAGGAACACGATGACATGATAGCCTATGTATCCCAGCTTACTCACTGCATTGCAGTGTCGCTTATGACCTGCGAGGATTCGGTGAAGGCAAAGGATTACACGGGAGATTCCTTCAGGGATTTAACCCGAATCGCCAACATAAACGGAACAATGTGGAGCGAGCTGTTTTTGCTTAACAAGGATGCACTTCTTGGTCAGATTGATAAGTTTATGAGCGAGATGGGCGAAATAAGAAGCATGATTGAAAAGGACGATCGAGAAGGTCTTAAAGATAAGATGAGACTCTCGACAGAGAGAAGATCTCAGTTCAATAAGGAGTAGAGAAATGAACGTAGAATTCGAGAAGAAGCTGGCACTTCCCATAGAGGTTAAAGAGATTTACCCTGTGACGGGCCAGATGGATAAGGTTGTCAGTGAAAAGAGAGCAGGACTTGAGGCTATTCTTTCAGGGAGAGATGACAAGCTTTTGCTTATAATCGGACCCTGTTCCGCAGACAGAGAGGACAGTGTAATCGACTATATTTCAAGACTTTGTCCCATACAGGAGAAGGTTCAGGATAAGATTTTCATTATCCCCAGAATTTATACCAACAAGCCCCGTACAACCGGTGACGGATACAAGGGAATTCTTCATCAGCCCAATCCCAACGAGAAGCCCGATCTTTTCAAGGGAATCATTGCCACAAGGCACATGCATATGAAGGCTATAGAGGAGACGGGTTTTGCCTGCGCGGATGAAATGCTTTATCCCGAGAATGACCAGTATCTTGATGATTTGCTGGCTTACGTTGCAGTGGGCGCAAGAAGCGTTGAGAACCAGCAGCATCGTCTTACAGCCAGCGGACTAGCAACTCCTGTTGGGATGAAGAATCCCACATCAGGCGATTACTCCGTAATGCTTAACGGTATTCTTGCGGCTCAGCATTCACATACATTTATCTACAGAGGCTGGGAGGTTCATTCATCAGGTAACCCTTACGCTCATGCAATTATCAGAGGCTACACCAACAAACACGGTGAGTCACAGCCTAACTACCATTACGAAGAGCTGGCAAGATTGTATGAACTTTACATGGAGAAGAACTTAAAGAATCCTGCTGTAATAGTTGATACAAACCATGCAAACTCCGGAAAGAATCCTTTTGAACAGCCCAGAATCATCAAGGATGTTCTTAACTCAATGAAGAATAACAAGGACATTGCAGGACTTGTTAAAGGCTTCATGGTAGAGAGCTACATTGAGGACGGATGCCAGGAAGTTGGCGGAGATGTTTACGGTAAGTCTATTACAGACCCTTGCCTTGGAATCGAGAAAACTGAAAAGCTTATATACGAAATAGCAGATTTACTGTAAAGATTTTGATGAAAAGAAAAAGCCGATTGCGAACGTGATATGTACCCAGAATCCTGGACACATATTTATGAACTAGGCTGAACACATGGATGCTATTCTGTATTGTACAGGTGGCATCCATTTTGTTTTGGCCTGAATTCTTTTGTTATTGTAGTAATCTATATATTCTGCAACAGCCTTTGAGAACTCTTCGAAAGAAGAGTATTCTTTCTCATAACCATAGTACATCTCATTTTTCAATCTTCCAAAGAATGTTTCCATAATGCAATTATCATAGCAGTTACCTTTTCGTGACATGGATTGGATTATCCCATGTTCTTTTAAAGTATTTCTATAAAGAGTATGTTGATACTGCCAGCCTTGATCAGAATGGAAAATAATGCCTTCAACTGAAGGAAACTTATCAAAAGCCTTATTTAGCATTCTAGCCGTCTGTTCAAGATTGGGACTCCTAGATAAATCATATGAAATAATTTCATTAGTATGCATATCTAAAACCGGAGAGAGATAACACTTTCCCCATGAAAAATTAAAATGGGATACATCAGTCGTCCATTTTTGTAAAGGCGCAGTTGTACTGAAGTTTCTATCTATTATGTTATCTGCAATTTTACCTACTTCGCCCTTATAGGAATGGTATTTTTCCTTTGGACGTTTTCCTACTAATCCAGCTTCATGCATAAGACGCTGAACACGCTTATGATTTATCTTGTATCCACGATTTATCAGCTCATGATGGACTCGTCTGACACCATATCTGTGCTTGTTAGACTCAAAAATAGTTTTTATTTCTTCCAGTATTTCTTGATTGCGTTCAGCAACAAGGTCTTCCTTGCCAATCTCAAAATAGTAAGTCGATCGAGCCATACGCATGGCTTTAAGAAGATACTTTAATTGATATCCTTTTTCCCTGAGTTCCT
>JAFZSQ010000088.1 GCA_017619295.1 Lachnospiraceae bacterium | reverse complement strand
TCTCCTGCTCCATGGAATCACGGAAACGAACTGTTACACAGTTGTCGTTCTCGGAATCAAAGTCGTATGTTACGCAGAAAGGAGTACCGATCTCGTCCTGACGACGATATCTCTTACCGATATTTCCTCTGTCATCGAACTCACAGTTATATTTCTTGGAAAGCTCTGCATAAATCTTCTCAGCGCCCTCGTTAAGCTTCTTGGAAAGAGGAAGCACACCAATCTTAACAGGTGCAAGAGCGGGATGGAATCTTAATACTGTTCTGATATCGGGAGCCTCTTCTGTTCCAAGGTTCTCCTCATCATATGCCTCGCAAAGGAATGCAAGAACAACACGGTCTGCACCAAGTGAAGGCTCAACAACATAAGGAATGTACTTCTCGTTAAGCTCATCATCAAAGTAATCCATGGGCTCACCGGAAGTCTCCTGGTGTCTTGTAAGGTCGTAATCAGTTCTGGAGGCAATACCCCAAAGCTCACCCCAGTCAGTGAAGGGGAAAGCATATTCAATATCTGTTGTATGGTCGCTGTAGAATGAAAGCTCCTCGGGATCATGGTCACGAAGACGAAGGTTCTCTTTCTTGATTCCAAGAGAAAGAAGCCACTCATAACAGGTCTTTCTCCAGTACTCAAACCACTCAGTCTGTGTGCCGGGCTTGCAGAAGAACTCTAACTCCATCTGCTCGAACTCTCTTGTACGGAAAGTAAAGTTACCGGGAGTAATCTCATTACGGAAAGACTTACCAATCTGGCAGATACCGAAAGGCACTTTCTTACGTGATGTACGCTGTACATTCTTAAAGTTTACAAATATACCCTGAGCTGTCTCGGGACGAAGGTAAACTACGTTCTTGGCATCCTCTGTAACACCCTGGAATGTCTTGAACATAAGGTTGAACTCTCTGATGCTTGTGAAATTATGCTTACCGCAGGAAGGACAGGGAATGTTGTTCTCGTTAATAAATTTCTCCATCTCTTCATGAGACCAGCCGTCAACTGAAGACTTAAGCTCGATGCCTTTCTCAGCAGCGTAATCTTCAATAATCTTGTCAGCTCTGAATCTCTCATGACATTCCTTACAATCCATCAAAGGATCGGAGAAACTTCCAAGGTGACCTGATGCAACCCATGTCTGAGGGTTCATGAGAATCGCACAGTCAACACCTACATTGTAGGGGTTCTCCTGAACGAACTTCTGCCACCATGCTTTCTTTACGTTGTTCTTAAGCTCAACGCCCAGGTTACCGTAATCCCAGGTATTTGCAAGTCCGCCGTAAATCTCACTGCCGGGATAAACAAAACCTCTTGCCTTAGCCAGGGCAACGATCTTATCCATTGTCTTTTCCATAACGTTACTCTCTTTCTTATGTTAAAAAATTAATTTACTTGGTCAAAAACTTCATATATTATAACGAACATCCTCTAAAAGTGCAACAGACTTAAACTTCTTGTCCATATATCTTTTGCAATATGTCTCGCTGATTTTTATCATCTCATCAAGGACTTCATCTTTAACGGTAAAAGTATACAGATTCTCCACCGGTGTTTCCCCTATGAAATTAAGAGCATATATAGTGGATTCATTCCAGTTTCCCTCAGGGGCTCCCGGATACTCTCCGTTGACGGCTATAGCTTTTAACTCGAAGACACATCTTACAAAAGCAGGACTCCACCTGCCCTTAAGGAGGGCGCTTAAGGATGCATAGAGAAGCTTCAGCATCTCTTTTTCGTCATTGTTTTCTCTTGTGTAATAATCCGCTATCTCAAGGAAATACATGCCATAGAATGCTTCCTGCATGGCTGTTCTGAATTCCTCGAAGTAGTTTTCTATCTTGGCTTCAGATAAGGTATAGGAATTCCGTCCCTCGTATATTTTGAAAACACCAAAGGAAAAGGGCGCAGTGGCAGCCAGAAGTGTACTGGTCTGCTTTCTTGCTCCCTTTGCGAAGGCGGATATTTTCCCTCGCTCTTTTGTGAGGATAACTACCCGCCTGTCGTATTCACCTATAGGCTCAGCCTTCAAAATTATTCCGGTAACCGGAATCAGATCAATCATCTTTACTCCCCGAGTTTCTCCTTGGGATCATAGCCGAAATTCTTCATGAGAAAATCGCTGTCTCTCCAATCCTTCTTAACCTTAACCCAAAGCTTTAAGTTAACCTGCATCTCCACAAGCTTCTCAATATCTTCTCTGGCTTTGGTACCAATCTTTTTAAGCATTGCGCCACCCTTGCCAATGATGATTCCCTTGTGAGAATCTCTCTCGCAGACTATGGTGGCATCTATGTTACAGATTGTGTCAGTGTACTTCATCTGGTCAATGGAAACAGCCACACCATGGGGAATCTCCTCATCAAGAAGTCTTAATGCCTTCTCTCTGATTATCTCCGCCACAATCTGTCTGACGGGCTGGTCGGTAACTGTATCTTCATCATAAAAAGGATCACCGTAGGGAAGATAGTTGAATATGCACTTCAACAACTCATCCGTATTCTTTCCCTTCAATGCGGATACAGGAACCACCTCTGCAAAATCCATCTGGTTTCTGTACACATCGATAAAGTGGAGAAGCTCGTCGTTTGTAACTTTATCAATCTTGTTAATGACAAGTATTACCGGTGTTTTGCATTTTTTGAGTTTCTCGATAATGTGCTGCTCTCCTGCACCGATGTAATCGGTGGGCTCCACAAGCCACAAGACCACATCTACCTCGTTGATGGTTCTCTCAGCTACATTTACCATGTATTCTCCAAGCTTATTCTTGGACTTGTGAATACCGGGAGTGTCAAGAAAAACCACCTGTCCTCTCTCGTCCGTATACACCGTCTGAATTCGGTTTCTTGTGGTCTGAGGTTTTTTGGAGGTAATTGCGATTTTTTGCCCAATGAGTCTGTTCATCAAAGTGGATTTGCCCACATTGGGACGGCCTATCAAATTTACAAAACCCGATTTGAGTTGCTTGTTATCTGCCATTAATTACTCTTCTTTCTTGTCTTCTGCCTTCTTCTCCAAAGGCTTTCCGGTGTACATATCAAAACCTGTGCCGTTTTGAATGGCCATTCTTCTCTTCATCTCTTTTTTCTTGTTGTGCTTAAGAATTCCTCTGACAATCAAAACGACAATGAGAATAATAACTGCCCACAAAACAAGGTAAGGAAGTGAAATAACGAATCCGATACCAAACTCCTTGAATCCGCGGCCTATATCGTAAATGTTCTCCATGAAGCGTCTTGCCATTCTCTCGCCGTCGGTTTCGGGATCAACAACGGTAAGTTCCTTAACCTCTGTAATGTCAATGTAAACAGTGCTGTAATCCACCTGATTGTCCATTACACGAAGCTGACTTTCCATGCTCTCGATGGAGTATCTAACTTCGGCAAGTCTCTCCTCGATTGTGATGATATCTTCCATGTTGTCAGCGTTCTCTAAGAGCGCAAGGAGTCTTTCCTGCTCTGTCTGAAGAGATTTCTTGTGGCTCTCCATATCAGTGTATGAAAGAGTTACATCCTGAACATTCTGATTCATGGAAATAACGTTTGAAACGCCCTTAACTCTCTCAAGGAAAGAATTAAGCTGGTTGGCAGGGATTCTTACTGTATAACTTGCGTATCTTACAGTATCTCTGTTGCTGTAGTAGTTGTTGTTGGAAATATTGGAAGATTCAATATATCCGCCTGTAGAATTAACCTGTTCCTCAATACCTGAAATAAGGTTGTCGAACTCCTTGGTCTCAACAGTCATGTTAACTGTCTTGATAAGCTTTCTGTTTGAAGTATTGCTTTCGCTTACTTCAACGCTGGTGTTGGCATCGGTTGTAACCTTAGCTTCCTCGGCATAAACCTCATCAGTAGAGTACTCATAGTCATCGTAATAGCCACCATCGTAAGCTGCGCTTTCTGTTGCGGCATACTTTGAACTGCTGTTTGATGAGCCGCCTCCACAAGCAGGGAAGCTTAATACTGCAACCATTAATGCTGCAATAAAGCATGCTTTAATTCCTGTCTTTTTCATAATTTGATCCTCCCATCAAATAAGTTTTAGACCGTAAAAATGGTCTTTGTATTATCAAACAAATCCTTGTTATCTTCTATCTTTCCGGCGTTGCCCACAACACATAAGGTATGGTCATCCATAAATGCTCTAATTAATTCAGAACATTTCCTTATGTCTTCAACCGTGGCATCAATTACCTGCTCTCTCTCCTTTTGAACCATCTCATCAGTGATTCCGCTCATATATGCACTTAAGGAGTTAAAGCCTCTTGCCGCAGGTGTAAGGGGTGTATCCAGGTTTCCTATTGCACTTATTATATATTTGGTAAGGGCCATATCGTCCTCATCAAATTCTTCAATATAATCCGCACAGTTTTCAAAGGCTTCAATGGTTTCCTTAAGATTGGGATCCCTGTAGGATACAAAGCATCCGTCTCCGTTTCTTGAGATGATGTTCATGCATCCGTATGCTCCGCCCTTAACTCGAACCTCTGACCAAAGATAATCGTATGAAAGAATAACCTTTAATACATTTATAACTCCGGTATAGCTTAAACCTTTGTCCTTATAGTTTCCGCCGCAGGCAACATACTGAATCTGTGCGCTGTTCTTAAGGCCCTGTTTCTTGCTCTTTAATGCAAGCTTAGGTTCTTCCTTATAACCCTTCGCAGGATAGAATGCGTCAAAGAGAATCGGCATTGCCTCAACAGTCTTTTTGTATCCGTCCTCATCGCATGTAATATCAAGCATCACGTTATCGGCGCAGAACAGATCTTTTGAAATCTCGTCAATCTTTGCGATTATCTCATCAGCACAATTGTCGAAGTCCTTATACCATCTCTCAAGGCACTCGAAGAATCCTATTCCGTCGGTGACATCATTTATATATGCTGCCTTGGAAATTCCGCTTAAGCTTCTTAAGTAGGCAAAAACGTGTCCCGCAGACATAATGGAGCTCTGGAATCTTGCGTATATCTCGTTAATCAGTTCCCTCAATCTTTCCTTGTCAGCAAAGTTTGAGGTAAACATTATCTCCTTCAGTAACTCAAAAGCCCTTTCAATATTGTCATACATGACACTGGCCTTCATATCGAAGGTAAATGTGGTATGGTTCGAATCAACTCTGGGGTAAATATTTAATACAGATGAAATTCCTCCGGTTGCCAGGTGGATTTCACTGAACAGTTCACCATAGTTGTAATTCTTCGTATTAACAAGGCCAATAATATTCTTATACAAAGCTAGATATGGCAAATCTTCCTGAGGACAGGAAACATCAAATACCATTCTCAAGTATGCTATCTTGTTGGTATATACATTATGGAAAAGGGTTTTGACTCCCTTCTCTTCTCTTTCCTCATTAACAAACTTTCTGGCTTCTCTCTTAAGGTCTTTCTTTGAGAGCATGGGAATTGTTGCAAGAGCTTCCGGTGTATCTTCTTCCTCCTGCCATTCCTTAAGATCTTCGGTCTGCTTTATTATTGCAGCCATTTCATCTTTTGTAAGGTTCTTTTTGGTTTCGGCAAGCTTCTCTCTAAGCTTTTCCTCATCCTTGGCCACAAGTCCTTTAACAGGCTTAAACTCCACAAAGCTTGAATGAACGTTATTTATAAAATACTTTTCGATAAGCTTCTCAAAGTAATCCGTATCCACCTGCTTCTTAAGGAACTCATAGGTATCGTTTCTTAAGATGTGCATGAACGGATCCGCGTCGTCATAAAGCCAGCTGTCAAATATCTGTATGCCATACATAAGTCCCTTGGGGTCGGAACCGTAATCAGCTTCGCGATATCTGAATTCGTAGTAATTGAGTCCGGCCTTAAGCGCCTTCTTGTCAATTCCGTTAGCAGCCAAATCCTTAAGAGTATCCTTAACTATCTTTTTAAACTCTTCACGATCTTCTTCATTACAACCTTTGGCCACTATGGAAAAGTAAGGCTGATATATACCTGACTCAAAGGAGCTGTATACATCATCACCTATTCCCGCTTTGATAAGAGCCTCCTTAAGGGGCGCTCCGGGAACAGAACAAAGAGCATAATCCAAAACATCCACAGCGTCCATGAGAACCGCCTCAAGGCTGGTTTCTATGCTGTAGTTCATGGTGTAATGGTAGTTACCCTCTTCGTTTTCCTCATCAGAAATGGGGAATTCAACAACTTCCTCGTGAGCATGCTCAAACTCGGGCTGTACGTTTATCTGTGAATCTACTTCCTGATATTCGTAATTATCAAGGTACTCTCTGTCTATGAAATCAAGCTCCTTCGCAGCATCCACATTACCGTAAAGATAAATGTAGCTGTTTGAAGGATGATAATATTTTCTGTGAAAATCCAAAAACTGCTCATACGTCAAATCCGGTATGCACTTGGGATCTCCGCCGGATTCTATGCCATAAACGGTGTCGGGATAAAGGCTTCTTCTGGAGTATCTGTCCATGATGTCATCAACATTTGAGAAGGCACCCTTCATCTCGTTATAAACAATACCGTTGATAGTAAGTTCATCATCTTCGGACTCCATTTCATATCTCCAGCCTTCCTGGAGGAAGATGAACTTGTTCTTGTAAATGTTGGGTCTTAAAACTGCATCCATATAAACGTGGATAAGGTTGTGAAGATCCAGATCATTGCAGCTGGCAACGGGATAAAGTGTCTTATCCGGGAATGTCAGCGCATTTAAAAAAGTATTAAGTGAACTCTTGCAAAGCTCAACAAAAGGGTCCTTTACAGGAAAGCTCTCGGAGCCCTCCAAAACCGAATGCTCAATAATATGAGCAACACCTGTGCTGTCCTTAGGCGGTGTTCTGAATCCGATTCCAAAACACTTGTTATCGTCATCATTTGAAATAACGACGACTCTCGCCTTGGTCTTTTTGTGTCTTAATATATAGCCCTTGGATTTAATATCCTTAAGCTCTCTTTCTGCTATTAGTTCGTAACCTTTAAGTTCCTTAAGTTCCATTTAACCAATCCTTTGAAATTATTATGATGAAAACATGGAAAGAGCCAGTTTTGAGATGCTTATCTCCTGAATAACTATCTTTGCCTCTTCCTTCTCTTCCGGCGTCATCAATGCAAAATCTTCAATTTTGTCATTGAACTGCTTAAACTCTGTTCTTGTCTTCCCAAATAATGATTTCTTTGTTACGGGCTTGGCGTATTTAACCCTGCACTTAAGCTGCTTGAGACACTCAGTGCCAAAGCCCTCAGGACTGATATGATAAATCAGACTTTCAAGTGTTGTGTCCTCTGCCATATCCTCAAAAAGATATTTCTGGCATATGGCCTTAAACTTAAATGGCACATCTTCTCTTGCCAATAGTTCTTCATAAGAAAACTTGGCACCGATGCTTACCACATTATTCAAAGTATCCTGAAGCACAAACTTATAATCTTCGTAAGTTATGTTCTTTTCGGTTATGCTCATTTAGTCTGTCCTTTGCTGATGCCCTCGATCTTGTCTCCCGTAATAAACATGGCATCAATTATGCTCTTAACGGATATGTTATTCTCCTTGGCAAGTTCCTCCGGGGTAACATCTCTTCCCAGTTCTTCCGAAAGTTCCCTGGCCATGTCCGCAATCTTATTGATCTTATCAAGCATCTTGCCGTCGGCCTTCTTCACATCGGTGTTCTCTCTGATGAACTCCTCCATGGCATCCATGGCCTGCTTTGCAAGGAATCCTTCGACCTCATCGGGGCCCTCTACGCAGTCAAACATCTCTACTGCCATGGCCAAAGCCACATTACCCTCACCTATTAAATCCTCAAGTCCGACGCCGAATCCGGTGTAAAGCTTTGCAATGTCGGCTACGGAAGGAAGGAAAATCTCCACAAGTCTCTTCTTTGACCCTGCCTCGCCTGCAAGTGCTGAGATAATTGTGGCTCTTTTTTCTCCGTCGGATACTTCAGCCAATAGTTTAATCTCATCAAGATATTCCTCAAGATAATTCTTCTCTGACTCGGTAAGATAACTGTCAGGATCCACTGACTCGTCAATACCGATATGGTTCTTATTGAGGTATTCCTCGATGAGAGCTTTTCTCTCGTCGTTAAGTTCGAATCCAACCTCAGAAAAAACTTCTGAAATCTGCTCTGTAGACAGAACGTTGCCCTGTTCCGATGCTGTTTCTCTTAATTTATTTAACGCATTTATAAATTGTTCTTCGTTCATTATGATTACTCCACGTGTTTATGTGAAAATAGATGGTCTGAGCAATACTCATAGTTTCCGTTACATCTTGAACAGAATCTGAATTCAAGTTCCGGATTGGTTTCATCCGTTCGACCGCATATTGCGCATTTATGCTTTGCTATGGTTCTGCTTGTATTTGTTTCCCTCTCAAAGGTCATTCTTCTCTTTATCTGGGAAGGCCGCATTCTGTATCCGCCTCGAACCAAAAGCATAAACAGTCCGAAATTAAGCAGTGCGCTAATTACGCCAAATCTGAAGAAGATGTTGTGATAAGGATTTCCCACACCAACGATGAGATTATAAAGGATAATCGCACCTTCAAAGAATCCAAGCCATTTTACCTTCAAAGGAATAATGAAGAACATGAGAATCATGGCATTAGGGAAGGTTGCGGCATAAGCCAAAAGGATTGACATATTTACGTAAAAGGTGCTGAAATACTGACTTCCGATTTGGAAGAAGTAAGAAGCTCCCGCTGTTTCTATTACATCACCCACAAATAAGTAGCAGACACCCATGCATATGAAGCAACCGATGATTGAACAAAGGAGGCCAACCACTATGTAGAGGTTGTACTTAAATACGCCCCAGGTCTTAACCAGTGACATACTTATGGAATAATAGAAAAACAACATAATAAGGACAAAGAAAACATTACTCTCTGAAGGAGGAATGAGAATCCATGAAACCAGTCTCCAAACCTGACCCTTAAGGATAAGATAAGGGTTGAGTGTCAGGTAGTTAATCCATGAGTAGTTTATCTTCTCTATCATGTAGCCCAATGCATAGCATGCTATGAGTATGAAGGGCATCTTGTCTGTGGCATACTTGCCAAATTTGCGTTCAAGTTTATCAATAAAATTCATCTTTCAAAAACTCCGTTATTTTCTTCCAAACATACTAAGTTATTATAACATTTTTCCCTACTTTGTGTTAGAATATAAAAATTAAAAGTTTATAAAGAAAGAAGAAAGTTTTATGGAAATAAATGTCATAGTCAACCAGCTGATTATTCTTTTTCTGTTAATCGGTTTGGGATATGGACTCAGAAAAGCAAAGATTATGGGCGATACTCTGGATTCAGGTATCACCAAGCTCATTATATATTGTTCAATGCCCGCCATGGTTTTGGGAGCCGTAATCTCCAGAACAGGCGAGAAGGATGTTGCACTTGTTATAAAGTTTATTATCTATGCCATTGGCATGTATACAATTCTGCCACTAATCGCCCTTATCATACCAAAGCTTTTAAGGGTTAAGAAGAACATCAGAGGTATATATCAATATCTCATCATCTTTGCGAACGTGGGCTTCATGGGATTTCCGCTTATTCGTGCCATTTTCGGAAACGACGCCATCCTTTACGCCAGCATTTTTAACATGTTCTTTAACGTCCTTGCATATTCCTATGGCGTGGTAATAGTCTCAAAGGATTCGGAAAAGGAAAATGCAGGCTCCCGGTTTAATGCCAAGATTCTTTTAAGCCCCGGAATATCTCTTTCATTGCTGGCCCTGGTTCTCTTCTTCCTAGACATCAAGGTGCCTTCCATGATTGGCGAGGCCGTTAACTATGTGGGAAGCATCACAACTCCCCTGGCAATGATGATTATCGGTTCCACTCTTGCAAAGATGAATCCCAAGGAAGTTTTCACAGACATCAGGGTTTACGTATATGTACTGGTAAGAAGTATTCTCATTCCTTTGGCTTTATTCCCGTTAATGAAGCTTTTGATTCCTGACACCTTCGCATTGCAGATGACCTTTATTATGCTTGCAATGCCTGCAGCCAGCACATCTGTCCTATACGCAAAAGAGTACGGATCAGATGAGAGCTTCGCCGCAAGATGCGTCTTCTTAAGCACTCTTCTTTCCGTACTCACAATTCCTTTGCTATTATTGATATGCTTCTAATCTGTAAAGATTAATCAAAGAGAGCTCCTGCTCTCTTTTTTAATGCAAAAAGAAGAAGCATTCCCAGTACACCACAAGAAATTATCTCTCCGATACCTACAGTGATGAAAGAAAGCCATAAGGGCTGTACTCCATATGCATATAAAAGCACGAAGGGAACAATTACAGTGTTTGCAACAATGGGAGAAACCGGTGCCAGCCAGGGGCTCTTTTTTCTAAGGAAATAAGTTCCGAGAGCACCAAGTAATGTGGCGATTGATCCGAAAATGATATCGGGCAATGCACAGCCTGTAAGGATATTACTTAAAAGGCATCCCACAAATAATCCGGGTATTGCTGCAGGTGTGAAAAAGGGAAGGATGGTCAAAGCTTCAGAGAAGCGGACCTGGATGGAACCGCTTGCCAGTCCCAGGGCGTTGGCTATGTAAGTAAGCACAACATAGAGTGCCGCGATGATTGCAGCGCGGCAAAGATTCAATACTTTCTTGTTTTTCATTTTTTAATCTCCTAGTTTTGTTTTACGTGAGGATGGTTTCGAACTCACGGGAAATTACTTTATCATACTAATCAATGTATTTCAAGCATTCTTTTAATAGAATATTAATAAATACACGTGGTTTTTAGTACCACATGACGTTGATTTTTAAAACTCCTTGGTATATAATTTTTAAGCGTGCAAACGCAGGGGTATAAATAATAAGAAGGAAATCAGGTTCATGCGATATACTTTAGGTATTGATATAGGTTCTACCACAGTTAAAATAGCGGTGCTTGATGAAAATAACAAGCTCCTCTTTTCAGATTATAAGAGACATTTCGCGGATATCAGGAAAACTCTCCAGGATTTACTGAAGTTATGCTACGAGGCTTTGGGCGATATTGAAATCCACCCCATGATTACGGGCTCCGGCGGCTTAACATTGGCAAATCATCTCGAAGTTCCCTTTACTCAGGAAGTTATAGCAGTTGCCACTTCACTTAAGGTCTTTGCGCCCAAAACCGACGTAGCCATCGAGCTTGGCGGTGAGGATGCGAAGATTATTTACTTTGAGGGGGGCAATGTTGAACAGAGAATGAACGGAATCTGTGCCGGAGGTACAGGTTCATTTATAGACCAGATGGCTTCTCTCATTCAGACCGATGCCGCCGGTCTTAATGAATATGCAAAGGATTATAAATCCTTATACACCATTGCTGCTCGCTGCGGTGTGTTTGCCAAGACAGATATTCAGCCTTTAATCAACGAAGGTGCCACAAAGGAAGACTTATCCGCTTCCATTTTCCAGGCAGTTGTAAATCAGACCATTTCAGGTCTTGCCTGTGGTAAGCCCATAAGAGGTCATGTGGCTTTCCTTGGTGGTCCTCTTCACTTCCTTACGGAATTAAAGGCTGCATTTATAAGAACTTTAAAGCTTGATGAGGAGCATACCATCGAGCTTGATAACTCACATCTTTTCGCTGCCATGGGTTCAGCCATGAATGCCAAGGATGATTGCCACTACACCATGAAGGAAATGGTTGATAAGCTTTCATCCGACATTAAGATGGAGTTTGAGGTTGCAAGAATGGAGCCTCTTTTCGCCAATGACGAGGAGTATGAGAAGTTTAAGATTCGTCATAGCATTCATCACGTAAAGACCGCCGATTTGGCCTCATATAAGGGCAATGCGTACCTTGGAATCGATGCCGGTTCCACTACAACCAAGATTGCTCTTGTTTCCGAGGACGGCGACTTATTATATTCATTCTACAGTTCCAATGACGGCTCACCTTTAAGCACAGCCATCAGATCCTTTAAGGAGATAGAGAAGCTTTTGCCTGCTGATGTTAAAATAGTCAGAGCCTGCTCCACAGGTTACGGCGAGGCGCTTATGAAGGCTGCCTTCCTTCTTGACGATGGTGAAGTTGAGACCGTTGCCCACTACTATGCTGCCGCATTCTTTAATCCCAAGGTTGACTGTATCCTTGATATCGGTGGCCAGGATATGAAATGCATTAAGATTAAGAATCAGACCGTTGATTCCGTAATGCTTAATGAGGCATGCTCTTCAGGCTGCGGTTCCTTCATTGAAACCTTCGCCAAGTCCTTGAACTATTCTGTTGAAGATTTTGCAGGGGAAGCTTTATTCGCAAAGCATCCCATCGATCTTGGTACCCGTTGTACCGTATTTATGAACTCGAAAGTTAAACAGGCGCAAAAGGAAGGTGCAAGTGTTTCGGATATTTCCGCAGGTCTTGCATATTCCGTTATTAAGAACGCTTTGTTTAAAGTTATAAAGGTTTCCGATGCTTCAGAGCTTGGAAGCCAGATTGTTGTACAGGGCGGAACCTTCTACAATGACGCGGTTCTTCGCTCCTTCGAGAAGATTGCAAACTGTGAAGCCATAAGACCTGATATTGCAGGTATTATGGGTGCTTTCGGTGCGGCTCTTATTGCAAGAGAGCGCTTTAGCGAAGGTTATGAAACCACAATGCTTACCTTTGACCAGATTAATGCATTGCAGTTTGAGACTTCCATGGCTAAGTGTAAAGGCTGTACCAATGCCTGCCGTCTCACCATCAACAAGTTCTCCGGCGGGCGTCAGTTCATTTCCGGAAACCGTTGTGAAAGAGGTCTCGGCAAGGAGAAGAACAAGAATAATGTTCCTAACCTTTTCGAATACAAGCTTAAGAGATACTTCTCGTACGAGTCTTTGCCATCAGACGAGGCACCCAGAGGAACCGTGGGGATTCCCAGAGTTCTTAACATGTATGATAACTATCCCTTCTGGCATACCTTCTTTACGGAACTTGGCTACAGGGTAATTCTTTCACCTGTATCAAACCGTAAGATATATGAACTTGGAATCGAGTCCATTCCCAGTGAATCCGAGTGTTATCCTGCAAAGCTTGCACACGGACATGTAGAGTGGCTTATTAAGCAGAATCCCGATTTCATCTTCTACCCTGCTGTATTCTACGAGAGAAACGAATTTAAGGAAGCCAATAACCACTACAACTGCCCCATCGTTACATCCTACTCGGAAAATATTAAGAACAACGTTGAGGCCATTTGTCACGGCGAGGTTAAATTCAGAAATCCCTTCCTTTCATTCTTAAGCAAAGATACTATTGAGCTTTCCCTGGTAAAGGAGTTTAAAGAGCTTCCCTCATCAGAGGTAAAAGCTGCAATTTCCAAGGCTTGGGATGAATTAAATAACGCTCGTAACGATATGAGAAAGAAGGGTGAAGAAGTCCTTAAATACATGGAGGATAACCACATAAGAGGTATCGTCCTTGCAGGTCGTCCCTATCATATAGATCCCGAAATCAACCACGGTATTCCGGAGCTTATCAACAGCTATAACATTGCTGTTCTCACTGAGGACTCGGTTTCTCACCTTGCTCCTCCGGAAAGACCCCTTATCGTGTCAGACCAGTGGATGTACCATTCAAGACTTTATGCTGCAGCAAACTATGTAACAAAGAGAGATGACCTGGATTTAATTCAGCTTAACTCCTTCGGTTGCGGACTTGATGCAGTTACCACCGACCAGGTTAACGATATTCTTTCTGCTTCAGACAAGATTTACACCTGTCTTAAGATTGATGAAGTAAATAACCTTGGTGCGGCAAGAATCAGAGTAAGATCCCTTATCTCCGCCCTTAAGGTTAAGGAGAAAAAGGGTGAGGTAAGAAAGCTTGGTTCCTCTGCATACCACAGAGTTTTCTTCACAGAGGATATGAGAAAGAACTACACCATTCTCTGCCCTCAGATGTCACCCATCCACTTCGATCTCATAGGCCCCGCCTTCAATTCCTGCGGTTATAACCTGGTGGTTCTTAACAACGATAACCGTTCAGCAATCGATACAGGCCTTAAATACGTTAATAATGACGCATGTTATCCTTCACTTCTTGTTGTGGGACAGATTATGTCAGCCCTCAATTCCGGCAAGTATGACCTTAACAGGACCGCTGTCGTAATGAGCCAGACAGGTGGCGGATGTCGTGCGACAAACTATATTGGATTTATCAGAAGAGCCTTAAGAAAGGCCGGCATGGAACAGATTCCGGTTATCTCTCTTAACTTAAGTAAGCTTGAGAGCAACCCCGGATTTAAGATTGATTTACATATGCTCTATCGTATATGTCTTGCCGCTGAATTCGGTGATATATTCATGAAGTGCGTATACAGAATGCGCCCTTACGAATTAACCAAGGGAAGCGTTGATGAACTCCATGAGAAATGGGTTAAGAAGTGCTCAGAATTTATCACAGGCAAGCACCTTTCAATCTTTAAGTTCAACAAGATGTGCCGTCAGATAATCAGAGAATTTGACGCCATTCCCATAGACGAGGAGCTTAAGAAACCCAGAGTCGGTGTTGTAGGCGAGATTCTTGTTAAGTTCTCACCCACCGGTAATAACCACCTGGTTGAACTTCTTGAGTCCGAGGGAGCTGAAGCTGTTGTTCCTGAACTTGCAGACTTCTTACTCTACTGCTTCTACGACCAGATATTTAAGGCAGAATACCTTGGTTCATCAAGGCACTCTGCAAATATAAGTAAGCTTGGTATATGGGCGATTGAGAGACTGAGAGGAGCCGCAAGTGATGAGTTTAAACAGAGCACTCACTTCCTTCCTCCCGCAGACATTTATGAGACAGCCAAGGCAGCTTCCGAGATTGTATCTCTTGGTAACCAGACCGGTGAAGGCTGGTTCTTAACCGGAGAAATGCTTGAGTTGATTCACAACGATACACCAAATATCGTCTGCACACAGCCCTTCGCTTGTTTGCCCAACCACGTAGTGGGCAAAGGCGTAATCAAGGCATTAAGACGTCTCCATCCCGAGTCAAATATCGTGGCTATCGACTACGATCCCGGTGCCAGCGAGGTAAACCAGCTTAACAGAATTAAGCTGATGCTTTCAACAGCATACAATAATCTTAAAAACGAAGATGAAGAAGAAAAGAGGTTGGGTTAATCCCAACCTCTTCTTTTCTCTTAGTTAAGTAAAACTTTTATAACTGAACCCGGTTCAGTATCAAATACATCAATTCCCATAACCTGAATAACATTAAATCTGTCACTCTTTGTCACACTGCTTATGTCAATGTGATAGTCGTCATAGGGATTATCTTTAATCTGCGAACAATCCACTTCGTAACCGTTAACAAATATTCTAAGTCCATCTACCTTAGTTGGATCAAGGACCTTTATATCAAGGGAACCATGACCTTCGGATACAGAGTAGCAAACCATGCTTTGGCCAATCAGATTTGCCATTACAGCATCACCGCATGCCGAAGGGAATGTCTGTGAAGATTTATTATCTTCGGTAGCGCTTGTAACGCTTATACCAAACTCACCGTAGGTTCGTGGTAATTCGGGAGCATCAAGAGCGTTTAATCTGTCAATTATGCCTGGGATTCTTTCAGCTACAACATCCTGTGAACGTCCCGATGTAGCATTTTCATTGACTTTATCCCGTAAATACTCGGCCGCCTTTAATCCGGCATTCTTTAATTCAAGACTCTTCCTCTCTTCTGCTCTCTTAAGAAGAGTATCAATCCATGCAACTGCATCTTTTACATGGGGCCACTCATCATATTTATCATAATGAGTATCCAAGGATCTTATTCTCTGATTTACCATTTCGATTAAAAGAGCATCGATGGATTCGTCATTCTGTGAGTTTAAAGCCTCATATATAAGCTGTGGAGTAAGTCCAAGACTTCCCATGGAAACGTTGTTTCCAACAAAGTCATTTCCATTCTTCATCCTGTCTATTACAGGTGAATTCTTAGGGCTTGAAAGATATACGATAATCAAATCCCTGTCAGGATCAATTAAAGTTATGGTTCCTGTCCAGCCCGTATGTCCGAAAGTTCCGATGGAGGATTCCATACCAAAGTAATTGGTCCTTCCGGGGTCATCGTTGCTATCCTTAAGCCACCAGCCAAGGCCCCAATCAAGGGTATCTATGTCTACGGGAGCTATAAACATATCTATGGTTTGCTGGTCGAAGAACTTCTCTTCTCCCCAGCCGCCGCCATTAAGCATTACCTGACAAAGCATTGCAAGTTCTCTGGCGTTACTGAAAAGTCCCGCATGACCGGAAACTCCCTCCATGCAATAATATGCCTTCTCGTCGTGTACTTCACCCCAAACAGTGTCGGTTCTTACATTGTCATAGAAGAATCTTCCCTGTCTGGTATTACCGTTAAGCTCGGTAGCAGCACAATCATCCTTTGTAAAGCCGTTTTGCAAGGGATTGAAGGTCACGTGAGTCAGTCCCATTTTGTCATAGAACTCTTCCTTCACGTACTGATCAAGTCTCTTGCCGGTTATCTTCTCAACTATGAATCCGAGAATCATGTAATCAACATCTGAATACTCTCTTTCTGTTCCCGGTTCATACTTAAGGGGTGTATCAATAATCTTTGAAAGAATAATGTTTCTGTCCTGACAGAATAGGTCTGGATATTTCTTTATCATGGCAGCTTCACTGTTATGATATCCGGGATCTGCAGGAAAACCTGCCTGGTGTGATAAAAGATCGGAGACCTTGATTTCTGTCTTACCCTTTATCTCATCATCGCCTTCTCTGTCTTTAAACTCAGGTATGTAATCACAAACCTTTTTGTTTATATCGAGAAGTCCGTCACAAACAAGCTTCTGAACTGCAAAGTTAGTGGCAAACATCTTTGTGTTTGATGCCAGATCAAACAGTGTGTCTGTAGTTACAGGGGCACTGCTCTTGTCTACTGCAGAATTTGAAAGAATATTGCCGGCACCGTCAATACCGGGAGCAATATAACCGTTGGTAACTCCCCAAGCCTTATCGATAACAAGCTTTCCATCTTTAATCACAGCAAGCTGGGCTCCGGAAAAGCCGTAGTCCATCTGAACTACCATCATGTCATCTATAAGTTTAAGTGTATTGGTGTTAAGTCCAACTTCCTCAGGTGTTCCTGTAGTAACAGTCTGATAGGTTTCTGTAGGAGCAGTGGGTTCTTCTGTTTCTGAAGCCTGTGAGCCATCCAAAGAAGTGGCATCTACAGCAGCATCATCTCCCATGGATTCCCATACAATGCCGTCTTTTTCAGGTTTTGATGTCTCACCAAGGCCGCATCCTGACAGCGATAATGCAGAAACAAGCGTTAATGCGAATATGTAATTAATTGAATCATGTTTTAATTTATGCATCCCCAATTATTATCTCTTTCTTCTGCGACGACGTCTTCTTGAGCGTCTTGCAGAGGTCATTACGACTATTGCAACCGCTCCAAAAATCACAAGTGCAAGAACCACAATAAGCACTATTGTGATAATGTTTGAAGCGCTCTTCTTCTCTTCTTCCTTCTTTTGTTCTTCCTCTTCTACAGCCTTCTGGGCTTCCTCTTCAGCCTTTTTCTTGGCTTCTTCCTCAGCCTTTATACGTTCCTCTTCCTCTTTTGCAATTCGCTCTTCCTCTTCCTGAACCGCATAGGTTTTGAGGTTTTCCATCAAGTCATTTCCTGCAGTATCCGGGCCCACGGTGGTTCTGTAAAGTCCAAAGAGGCCGCAGTCGTAGTCGCCCTGGAGAGGGTGCGCAGGATTTGGAATATATTCATCAGATACTTTAAACGCACACCACTGCTGTGAAACATGCTTTAGATACGCCTGTTTAATCACATCAAGAGCAACCTGTCCTCCGAAAGCATCTACAGGATGTCTCAGGTCAAGCTTAACCTGTCCTTCCTCATATAAATGGAAATACGCCTTGGGAACATCCCATATGCCATAGGTTGATGCAGAATCTGCATCGTAATTCTCATCATTTGCAAGATTTAATGCATTTTTGACACTTTCCGCAGTAATTAAGTGGAATCCATGACCGTATTCCCCTGCAAAATCATGGGTTACAGTAACCTGGGGCTTAAATCTTCTGATAGTCCTTGTGGCAAAGGCAGTCAATTCGTCCTCACTATACTTGCTTCTGGCATCCTCAAGATTCGAGCAATATACATCTGTAAAATCACCGCATACGGGGTATCTAGTTACTCCACAGGTCCAGATACCGTCGAGCTTCTCATGCTCTCTTATGGGAGTTGTGGTCCAGAATTCAGTCATATAAGCAACCTGAACCTCAGCGTCATACTCTGATGTATAGGTTGTTAACACACCACCCATAAACAGAATCTCATCATCCGAATGAGCTGAGAACACAAGGATATCTGCTTTGTCATCGGCGGGTCTCCAAACCTGAACATCTCTCGGAAGTTCACCTTCGCCGTAGCACTTTATATAGCAGATGGATGAATCTGAAGTGAAATTCATCTTGATTTCATTTGAAACAGAAGGCAATTCTACATATTCGTGAAGAAATCCGTTCTCACCGCAGTTAAGGCTCTCTCCTCCAGCCTCCAGTGTCCAGGGGTTTGGAACCCTGTTCCAGGCAATATAAAGGCCCTTGATGCCCTCATCCGAGGAAATGGTTATTGAATCCCCGGAAGCCACCTTTGTGGCTGTATTATAATCCCCATCCAGCAAATTCCCGCTTCCTGCACCGTTTGAAATTGAAACGTTGAGATTAAGGGAATGAGCTTCTTCAGCTCGAACTGTAAATCCCGGCATGCATGCAAGGATTAAAAGGGGCAAAATCAACTTACTAAATTTCCAAAACTTCTTCATATCCAATCTATTTCCTTCTTCCGTGTTTCCTTCCGGATTTAAGTATTACTCTGAAGGCAATCACAGTAATAACCACAGCCGCAATAAGCAGAACAATTAACAGTATTGAGCCGATGCTGCCCAAAAACGTTACAGATCTTCCTGTAGGGCCATCCTCTCCTTCTCTTGACTCTTCTTTAATTTCGGGAGTAGGTGTAGGGGTGGGTGTGAGCTTATCTATTGAAGTATAAACTTCAGCACCACAGGTTTGGCAAACCTTCTTCATAAGTCCTTCAGACTCAAGCGTAGGTGCAATTATCTCCTCACCCTCTCCAAGGTCATGTACCTTTAAAGTATATGTATCCTTATAGGTATAACCATCTGTAGGACAGGTATGTAAAGTGTAGCCAAAGGTATCGTGAGTACCTTCTATAACCTCTGTCGTAAAGCTGGCCTCATCGGTACCGCAATCTCCGTGAGGGTAAAGGTCCTTTGAATAGTCGTTGGTTTCATTCCTGAAAATGCTCTTATCAGGAGCTGCACATCCGGAAAAAGCATATGTCCAGTTTAAAACTTCTCCGTTTACAGGGTCACAATATGCTCTTCTGTTGGTGTTGTCTTCAAAGAAGAATATCTTACTGTCCTGAGTTACTCTTACATTGGTAATATAACCTGCATACTCGAATCCTGCAGGATAAAGGCCATACATACCAACCATTCCGCCGCTGTGAACATATCCGTGGTCTGATACATAGCCTTTTAAGTTAATATCATCATTATCAAGATCAATATATCCTGCTGCGTAGGCGCCTCCAAGGAATTCCTCATCCCTCGTGGAAGCATCCAAATCCACGTTAACCAAAGTGGTCTCAGCCTTGGTGTTAACAATCTTGCCGTTACCGAATCCCACGATTCCGCCGACACCAAACATGGCTCCTTTAACATGCAAAGAGGCATTTCCTTCTATAACGCAGTTATCAATTGTGCCTCCGTCCATGTAACCGGCAATGGTTCCGACAAAACAGTCCTTTTCAATATTTACATCAACATTGATTCCGTATAAGCCTAAATTCTTGACGGTACCGTTCTCAATGCATCCGAAAAGTCCGGAGAAAACCGTGTCATATGTCTTCATGTTTCCGTCATAGGTCGTTCTGACCCCTTCGGAAACTTCAGTAATATTCAGATTGAGTAACCCGTGTCCCTCTCCGTCCAATGTTCCGGAGAAATCAAAGGGTACCCATTCCTCACCCAGACAGTCTATGTCATTCTTAAGAACATAATCTCCTGAAGGGTTATCCTTCATGGATTTCAAATCTTCGAATGTGTAAATGTTTACTGCTTCTGCTGCTTCACCCTTAATGGGAAATAATAAAATAACTCCCGCTATTAATGCGGTGAATGCCCATTTTGCAATACTTTTCATCTTTATTACTATCTCCTGATTTTACTAAACTCACTTCTACTATTCTACCACATATCAGGCCTTTATAACGAAAAAAATGCCCGAAGCGAACAAATCGCTTCGGGCAAAATTTCTATTAATTACTGCTGAGCAACATCCTTCATTGAGAAGCTGATTCTGCCCATCTTGTCCTTGCCGAGGCAAACAACTGTAACTGTGTCGCCAAGTGTAAGAACATCTTCAACGTGGTTGATTCTCTCTTTGGCAATCTTTGAAATGTGAACCATTCCTTCCTTGCCGGGAGCGAACTCGATGAAAGCACCGAACTCTTTGATGCTAACAACTTTACCCTTGAAGATCTGACCTTCTTCAAAGTCAGTAACGATGATCTTAATCATCTCGCAAGCCTTATCCATCATAGCCTTATCGGTACCGCATACAGATACTTTACCGTCGTCTGTGATATCAATCTTAACGCCTGTACGCGCGATAATCTCGTTGATTGTCTTACCTCTCTGACCAACAACATCACCGATTCTCTCAGGATCGATCTGGATAGAAACAATCTTGGGAGCGTACTCGTTAACTGTAGGTCTAGGCTCTGCGATAGCTTTCTTCATGCAGTTGTCCATGATGAAGAGTCTAGCTTCACGACATCTTGCGATAGCACCTTCAACGATGGGTCTTGTAAGACCGTGAATCTTGATATCCATCTGGATAGCTGTGATACCGTCTGTTGTACCTGTTACCTTGAAGTCCATGTCTCCGAAGAAGTCCTCAAGACCCTGGATATCTGTAAGAAGTACGAAATCATCATCTGTATCGCCTGTAACAAGACCACATGAGATACCTGCTACCATCTTCTTGATGGGAACACCGGCAGCCATGAGGGACATACATGAAGAACATGTAGAAGCC
>JAFZSQ010000087.1 GCA_017619295.1 Lachnospiraceae bacterium | reverse complement strand
GACAGGTTTCAACTTACACCCCGATTATACATTACGAAATTTGATAATAAATCAACAATTTTAACTATAAAATGGTAAACAAATTTAGTAATTTTAATAAACTTTATTGACAAATTATGCATATGGCGTCACCCAACAGCCGCTTTTGCGGAGCAAAACGGCTGAAATGCGAAGCTAATCGGTCGAAGATGTTTGAAATCAGCTAATAATCCTTCATAATGTATTTATACCATCTGATAAGATGGTAAATACATTTTTAAAGGAGGATAATGCATGCTTGATTACAAGAACATCATTATCAAAAGATTTGCATTGAGTATGTCCGGGACTGAAATAGCTAAGGAGATCAATGCAAGTAAGTCAGGAGTGAATGACTTTTTGAAGGCATTCAGAGAATGTGGGAAGCTCCAGTATCCGCTCCCGGTTGGCATAACGAATTATGCCATTTATGAACTGGTTTATGGGAAGGCTCCGGGTAACAACATCCATAACCCGAACATTGTGTATCCTGATTATCATGAAGTGGCTGACAAGATGCAAAGCCGCAAGAACATGACCCTGGTTTATCTGTGGAACTGCTACAAAAAGAAATGTGAGCAGGATGGATTACGCTACTACCAGTACAGGCAGTTCTGTGAGAACTACAATGAATGGTGCGAGGAGAATACAGAGACTTTACATTTCACTGCCAACATTGCCGAAAAGATGGAGGTGGATTTTGCCGGCGAGACTTTCAGGCTTGTTGATCCGCTTACCGGTGAACTGGATACCATTGTTGTATTTGTGGCAGTACTGCCTTACTCACAGTATATATATGCAGAAGGGATGCTTTCCACCAAGGAGCCCGAATGGATAAAGGTCAATAACAACGCACTGGACTTTTTCGGCGGGGTACCCGCTGTTGTTGTCTGTGATAATTGTAAACAGGCTGTTATCGTAAACCAGGACTGGATTGCCCCTGAACTCAACAAGGATTACGCTGAGTGGGCTGAACATAACCATACAGTGATAATGCCTGCAAAAGTCAGGAAGCCCAAGTTCAAGAGTTCGGTTGAAAACGCAGTCGGAATACTTGAGAAGGGATTGTTCCATGATCTTGAAGAGATGACCTATTTCAGCCTTGATGATTTTAACAGGGATTTATGGGAAAGAATTGACAAGTTAAACAAAGAACCTTTCAAAAAGAAAGAACATAACCGCTTATACTACTGGGAGGAAGAAAAGGCCGAGCTTATGCCACTTCCCTCCATGCATTACGAGTACATGGAGAGACGGGTGGCAAAGGTATCAAGCGATTATCACGTCCGCTTTGACAATTCTTATTATAGCGTAGATAAAGCATTTTTGCACAAGGAAATTTCAATCAGGGCAACAGAGTCTGTTGTACGCATATATTCAAAGCAGGGAGAGTTCATCTACGAATGGCCTCGCGCAACTCGTAAAGGTCAGTGGTCAACAAACCCTGACCATCTTCCCAGTAACTATCAGGGGTATGGACAGTGGAGCGCATCATGGTTTATCAATAAAGCTTCGCTCATAGGACCAAATACGGTGGATGTGATAAAGAACATCCTTGGATCAAGAAAATATGAGGTCCAGACTTACCGTATGTGCCGCGGGGTACTTGGGTTCAAGGAAAGGTATGGAGCCAAGATACTGGAAGAATGCTGCGGCCAGGCAGTAAAAAGCGGTAAGATGACGTATACCTTTGTCAAGAATACCGTCACTGCGATTGCTATGGAAAATGGCGACACAGTCAGGAACAGCGACAAAGTAAAACGTGGCGGATATGTAATGGATTCTGAGGCCAACAGCATAGAAAACCTTCTTTCTCGTAGCAGGAAGCTCGCTGATACCGAAGGAAAGGATGGTGATGGTACATGCTGACAGGGAAGGCTCTTGTAGAATCGCTCGTTGACAACCTGAACGAGCTTGGAATGCCAAATATGGCGGCAACCCTAGATGATGTATATCATAAGCCTGGTTTCCTTGAAATGGATCATCTGACGCTTATAGCAGAGCTTATAGGGGCAGAGTATAAAGACAAAGTTAGCAAGAGGGTCAACAACCGCCTCAAATATGCCAAACTGATAGGCTCACCTGCAGAAATCGACAAATGTATAAATACAGCACACAGGGAATATCTCCCTAAGGAGCTTCCGAACGTATTATCGTCCATGGATTTCATACCCAAAGGCTACAACGTATGTATCCTGGGAGCATCGGATTCGGGAAAGACTTACCTGGCTAAAGCAATCGGTATTAAAGCCTGCGAAAGTTATCGTGTTGGGTACTTTCACTGTGCCGAGATACTTGAGCAGTATATATCTCTCAAGAAAATCGACTTTTCGAAATATGAGAAGAAGCTTAAGGGACTTCTGAATCTGGATCTGATCATCCTAGATGACTTCCTGCTACACACGTTGTCTGAAGAAAGCGAGATTAAACTGCTATTTTCGATTCTCGAGGAAAGGATGCAGAAACAGAAAAGTACGATAGTCTGCTCCCAGAGAGATCCTGCGAGCTGGACGGCAATGATAATGAATGATGAGATATCTGCCAATGCAATCACAAAGAGAGTAACGAAACACTATACTGTTATGATAAAAACAAAGTAATAATCAAACTAAATCAATTAAAAAGGAGCGGCCGTTTTGCTCCGCAAAGCGACCGCTCTGAAACGCATCTGCGACCGATAGGCTCCGCAGAATGCATCCCATCACTGAGACAGCATCATTTGCCGGCTTTTCTGACTTTTAACCACTATTACTCCAGCTCAATTCAAGGGCGTTTGCACCCTATTGTCTTTGTTGATTTTACAGTGTTTTAAGATTTGCATTTTGTCCATATTTGCCTGTTTTCGTATGACTCGCAAAAATATTGTACTCATTTTGTACTCACATTATTCTACTCATCTGAATAGCCTCAGATCAACTTAAGCTTCTCAGCATCAATTTTAAATGCACTTTCCAGAATTTCTGTTGAAAACTTTCTGTATTGGCTAGATGTATAATGAAATCCCTCTTGCGAAAAATCATAATTCCACCCCTTAAAGATACCGTCGTAATAGTCAAAATCACGCACCCCATTAACAATTAACTGTCGATTTAATGCTATTATGAATCCATTTATTGAAATCACCGACAATAGCTTTGTATCATCATTCCACTGTGCAGATAGATTCTTTTTTATAGCACCAAAGTACTCTCTTAACACCTTGTCACAATAAT
>JAFZSQ010000086.1 GCA_017619295.1 Lachnospiraceae bacterium | reverse complement strand
CTTACGGCAGAAAGCTTCGCAGTATTCGATATACTGCCCCAGTTCGTTCAGCAGCAGCTCTTCCTCGAGAGAGATCCTCACGGAAATGTACAGGTATCCCTGATCGAGTCCGAGAAGCTCTTCTCCGAGATGGTTAAGAACGAGCTTGCAAAGAGAAAAGCAGCAGGAACATACAAGGGTAAATTCGGTGCTCAGCACCACTTCTTCGGATACGAAGGAAGATGCGCATTCCCTTCAAACTTCGATGCTGACTACTGCTACTCACTCGGATACAACGCATTCATGCTTATCCAGTATGGTTATACAGGATACCTTTCAAAGGTTTCCAACATCTCCAAGCCCGCAGAAGAGTGGGTTGCAGGTGGTATGCCCATCACCAAGATGATGAACATGGAGAGAAGAAACGGTGAAGACAAGCCTGTTATCAGAAAGGCTCTTGTTGAGCTTGACGGTGCTCCCTTCAAGTTCTTCGCTGCACACAGAGATGAGTGGGCAGTTAAGACAAGCTTCACATATCCCGGTGCTATTCAGTACTTCGGACCTGCTGAGGTTTGCGACCTTACAACAAGAACACTTGCACTTGAGAAGGGTCAGAACTAAAATAGAATAAGAATCAGCCCGATGAGCAATTAAGCGGCTTGTCGGGCTGTTTTTTTACAATCGCTCCCAAAAGTTTATAAAAATTTTATTTGACCTATCGATACGGTGGGTATATGATGGGGGAAAATACATTTGATACAATATATTTATAGACAATAAAGAGGAGACACACATGAAAAGAATAGGAAGAATCGTAAGTTTACTGCTTATAACAGCTTTATCATTAACAACTCTTATGGCATGCGGCAAGAAGGAAGCTGCAGCCACAGATCTTTTATCTCAGATTAAAGAAAGAGGTAAAATCGTCATCGCTATGGAGGGTCAATGGGCACCCTGGACCTATCATGATGAATCAGGAGCTTTGGTAGGTTATGATACCGAAGTGGGCAAGGCAATTGCTGAGAAGCTTGGCGTTGAAGCTGAATTCATCGAGGGAGAGTGGGACGGCCTCTTCACAGGAATGGACACCGGAAGATATGATATCATCATAAACGGTGTAGAGATTACTGACGCAAGAAGAGAGAAATACGATTTTACCACACCCTATGCATATATTAAGACTGCTTTGGTAGTTGCAAAGGACAACGATGAAATCAAGACCTTTGAGGACCTTAAGGGCAAGAAAACCAGTAACTCTCTGGGCTCAACTTATGCAGATATGGCTGCTGAGTACGGCGCGGAGGTTCAGAACGTTGACACCCTTTCAGAGACTATTGACATGGTTCTCTCAGGAAGAGTAGATGCAACATTAAACTCTGAGGATTCATTCTACGATTATTTGAAGGAGCATCCCGACGCAGCATTTAAGATTGTTGCGCTCACCGAGGACGCTTCAGAGGTTTCAATCCCCATGAGAAAGGGCGATGAGACCGCAAGCTTAAGAGAAGCCATCGACAAGGCCCTTTCAGAGCTTGCAAGTGAAGGAAAACTCACTGAGCTTTCAGAGAAGTATTTTGGCGGCGACATTTCAAAGAAATAATTATTAGGACGATGAGCGACAGACTTGTAGATATACTGGTAACTTCATTTATGCGGATTCTCATTCCGGGAATCAAAGTAACAATCCCTCTCACATTGCTTTCTTTTCTCTTAAGCCTTGTGATAGGGCTTTTGCTTGCCCTGGTGCAGGTGGCAAACATTAAGGGGTTGAAGGAGTTTGCCAGATTTTATATCTGGATTTTCAGAGGCACACCTCTTATTGTGCAGCTGTTTATTATTTTCTTCGGACTTCCAAGCATCGGAATCACCTTGGATGCTTTCCCTGCAGCGGTACTGGCTTTCGGAATGAACCTTGGAGCCTATAATGCCGAGGTCTTCAGGTCTGCGATTATGGCCATTCCCAAGGGACAGCTTGAAGCGGCTTACATGATAGGGTTAAACTATCCTCAGGCCATGGCCAGAGTAATTCTGCCACAGTCTTTTCCTGTGGCTTTCCCCAATTTGTTTAATAACCTTATAAGTCTGCTAAAAGACACCTCTCTCGCAGCAAGCATTACAGTTATAGAACTGTTCACCTCTGCACAGCAGATTGCAGCAAGGACCTACGAGCCCTTTGCCCTTTACTGTGAGGCCGCTCTTATTTATCTTATCTTTTCGACAGCTCTTACCTGGCTTCAGAACTGGATTGAGAAGAAGTTAGTATGGAAAAGCGGTGAGAACGACAAGGATAAGGATGCGGATTGCGGCTGCGGAAGAAACAAGGCCATGGTTGGCTAGGAGAAGGAGGAAGATATGCTAGAAGTTAAGAATATTCACAAATCTTTTTCCAAATCCCCGGTCCTTCGAGGCATTGATTTCAAGGTGGAAAAAGGTGAGGTCGTAGCTGTAATCGGCCCCTCCGGTTCAGGCAAAACCACCCTTCTTCGCTGCATCAGTTTCCTTGAGAAGGCTGATGAGGGCGAGATAGTTTTTGACGAATATACCCACGATATGGTTCATATTTCTAAGCGCGACATCAAGAAGGTTCGCATGAATATGGGCTTTGTTTTCCAGAGCTTTAATCTGTTTAGCAACATGACGGTTTATGACAACGTTATGGAAGGCCTTGTTACGGCAAGAAAAATGGATCGCTGCGAGGCAAGAAAGAAGACCTTTGAGGTTTTGGAGAAGGTTGGAATGCTTGATAAGACAAAGAACTATCCCGGGGAACTTTCCGGAGGTCAGCAGCAGCGTGTGGCCATAGCAAGGGCAATCGCCCCTGACCCCAAGGTAATTCTTTTTGATGAACCCACCAGCGCCCTGGATCCGGAGCTTACCGGGGAGGTTCTTGATGTAATGAAGAAGCTTGCCAAAGAAGGCACCACCATGGTGGTGGTTACCCATGAAATGGGCTTTGCGAGGGACGTGGCATCCAGAGTGGTTTTCATGGAGAACGGAGTAGTAGTGGAGGAAGGTAAAGCTAAGGAATTGTTTGAGAATCCCAAGGAGGAGCGAACCAGACAATTCTTAAGTGCAATGAGTAAACATGAGTAGTAAGAGCAACAAAAGAGTACTTGGAAACATGTTATTGATTCTGACTGCCATAATTTGGGGCAGTGCCTTCGTCAGTCAGAGAATGGGAACGGATGGGACTCCTCCCATGACTTTTACCGCATCGAGAACAATTCTCTCAGCGATATTTGTAGGGGTCTTATCCTTATTTTATGCAAAGAAGGAGAAGGCAAAAACAGCTTCGATGTCACCCGAAGAAAGAGCGATACACAAAAAGCACACTCTCCTTGGTGGCCTGTTTACCGGATTCTTCCTTGGAACAGCCACAATCTTTCAGCAGATAGGAATTGCTTATACCACCGCAGGCAAGGCAGGCTTTATTACTGCCATGTACATTCTGGTAGTTCCCATTATCAATATCTTCATATTTAAGAACAAAAGTCAGGCAAAAGTGTGGATTTCCGTATTCATGGGCGTTGTTGGAATGTACCTTCTTTGCGTAACCGAGGACTTCACTTTAACCCATGGAGATCTCATGGTGCTTATCTGTGCCATTCTTTTTACGGGTCATATCTTGAGCTGCGATCACTTTGCACCCAAGGCGAACCCCATTATGATGTCTGAGATTCAGTTTATTGTTGCGGCAGCCATGGCCACAGTGGGAGCGCTTTTGTTTGAGACACCAAGTGTGGATGTAATCATGAAGTCCGCATTGCCAATCCTTTACTGCGGAATCCTTTCCGGAGGCGTGGGCTACACACTTCAGATTATTGCTCAAAGATACACGGAGCCCACAACTGCATCACTTCTTATGAGTTCTGAGGCGGTTTTTGCGGTTTTATCCGGTGCAATTATTCTGGGAGAGAGAATGAGCCTTAAGGAAGGAATTGGTTGTGTTATTCTGTTTGCAGCTATAATCCTGATACAGCTTCCCTTTCCGACTAAACAAAAGGCCTAATAGATTTGAATTTTCTGTCAATTCATGTTAAAATTATCTTTAAGTTGAAACATGGAGACATATTATGGCAGAACAAATTGGTCTTTTTAGTTCCGTAAATTATCTGGATATAGCGGCCGTTGTCATATCGACTATGCTGGCGGCCTTATATCTGTACAGGAAAATATATTTCACAAAACAGGGCAACCTGTTTCTTGCTCTTGCCATAGTTAATATTTTCATGGCGCTTGGTTCCATGTGCTACAGGGTTATCGAGCGCAATCCCAACTATGGTGCGGGAGTTCGATATTTCCTTAATATATTCTGCACATCTTTGACAGTATGTCATCTGACACTGTATTTCTTTTACGTTTACTATATTTCAAAGATCGGCGATGACGGTAAGAAAAGCCCCTGGAACAAGATTATTCCAAGCATTGCCACAGTGGTGCTTTTAATTCTTTTCACCAATCCCTTTACAAAATGGTTTGCAAACATGGATGAACCCGGGGAAATGATACCGGGGCCTTTGTATTTCGCCATTTTTATTCAGGCAATTCTAACTTTCATCATTATTATCTATATGAATATAACCGCAACCAGGGTGATTTCAAAGAATAAAAGTGTGGTTCTTTGGGCAAATATCGTCCTTGTTTTGGTGCTTATGTTCTTAAAGGTTAATTATTCCGTAAACACTGCGGACTCCTTTATAAACAGCCTTATAGTCATTATTCTTTTCACTGTTTTGGAGAACCCTTCCTACTTCCTTTATGAAAACGGTGTGGCTTACAACGAAAATGCCTTTTATCAGGCGGCAGCCAAATATGTTAAGGGAACCAAGAAGTGGGTAGTGTTTGTGGGACTTGAAGAAAAAGGCTATGTGAACAGGCTCTTACCCAAAGAAAAGATAATGAAGATTCACAGAGATTTTGCTTCCAAAGCCCACAAGTCCTTCAGCAAGGACATGCTTTTCTACCTTGGAAAGTCATCCTTTGCAGTTTTCACAGACGATGATGCCGATGAAGTGGCAAACAGACTTATTAACACTTACATAGAAGCTTCCCACAAGGAGGACGAGAGCGTTGGCCTTACACCCTATGCCAGCTATCTTTCCTTTGAGGACGTGAATAACGCAGATACTTTAAGAAAGGCCAAGGACGTTTTCGATTCCAGGAAAAAGAGCGCCAACACAATGGTGAGAATCAGCAGAATTACGTCCATAGAACTTGACAGAAGACGCAGAGAACTGTCTGTAATCAAAGCCATCAAGAAAGCCCTCGATGAGGATACCTTACAGGTTTTCTATCAGCCAATCTTTTTTGCCAAGAGTAATCAGTTTGAGGCTGCAGAGGCATTGGTAAGATTAAGAGACGAAGAGCTTGGAAACATATCACCCAAGGAATTCCTTCCTCTGGCAGAGGAGAACGGTCTTATTATTCCCCTGGGAGAGGCGGTATTCAGGAAGGTGTGTGAATTCATCCGAACCAGTGATGTAAGGCGGCTGGGGGTTTCGTTTATCGAGATAAACATGTCCCTTATTCAGTGCCTTCAGTACGATATGGCCGACAGAATCATCAGCATCTTAAGTGAGTATGAGGTGGACCCCGGTCTTATCAATCTGGAAATCAGTGAGTCTGCCTACAAGGTTGACAAGGAAATGGTGGTAAAAAACGTAACGAAGCTCCGTAACTACGGAGTCAGCTTTTCCCTGGATGATTTCGGCGCAGGATTCGCAAATGCGGAATACATTGCAACGATTCCTGTTATGTTTGTTAACCTTGCTATAGAGCTTGTTACATCAGCCATGGAGGACAGAAATTCCCTTATTATCCTTAAAAACTACGTTTCCCTCATTAAGGATTTAAGGTACGGCTGTATCGCCAAGGGTGTTGAGAGTACAGAGATGGTTGAGAGTATGAAGGACATTGGATGTGATGCATTCCAGGGTTACTATTACTCAAGAGCCATGAATGAAGAAGACTTTATAAGATATATATTAAAGAGAGAATATTAATAGATGAAGCCCATTATCATCAGCTTTTTAGTTACGGCACTTGTTTTTGTGCCCCTTATATATACGTTATTAAACAGAAAATACCGCAGATTCTACGTGCCTGCCAAGATGTTAAACAGTGCAGCGTTCGTAATTAATCTGTGCGCATTAAGCGCCATCTCCGGCAACAGTAAGGCCTTTGCTTATCTGATGCCGGGATTTTTGCTGTGTTTTGCCGGAGACTTTTTCATGGGTCTTCATAACAGGCAGGTAAAAAAGCAATATCTCCTTTTAGGAACTTTACTTTTCTTACTTGGACATATTTGTTTTATTTCTTATTTATATACCCTGTCGGGATTTACACCATACGACCTTATCTTGCCTGCCCTTGGAGTAATCGGGGTCCTGATATTAAGGAAGATACCTTCGTTTTTTCTTGGAAAGTTTGCTTACGCAGGTATGATTTATGCCGTGTTCGTATGCACCATGGCGGGCAAGGCCATTCAGGTTTTATGGACCAATCCCGGGGCCAAAGGGATATGCCTTGCACTTGGGGGAATCTTTTTTCTTACATCGGATGTTTTGATTGCTCCTTTGTACTTTAAGAAGAAAAGGGCATGGGCAGTTCATGGACTTAATATCGGAACCTACTACCTGGCAATGTTCTTTATTGCAGTAAGCGTGCTGTTTTAAGTTGACACCCATAGTCAAATAGTTTATCATTTCCTTTGACATGTTAAAGTGTCAAAGGATTTTTTATATCAGTTTTGGAAAGGAAAAGTAGTAATGAAACAGTTAATGTTAGGAAATACAGCCATTGCCAGAGGCCTTTACGAAGCCGGCGTAGGTGTGGCATCCAGCTATCCCGGAACTCCCAGTACTGAGGTTACGGAAGAGATTGCCAAGTACGACGAGGTTTATTCAGAGTGGGCGCCCAATGAGAAAGTGGCTATGGAGGTTGCTTTCGGCGCATCTTTGGCGGGTAAGAGAAGCTTCTGTGGCATGAAGCACGTAGGACTTAACGTAGCTGCGGATCCGCTTTTTACCATATCATATATAGGTGTAAATGCCGGAATGGTTATCCTTGTTGCGGATGACCCCGGAATGCACTCATCTCAGAACGAGCAGGATTCCAGACATTATGCCAAGGCCAGCAAGGTTCCCATGCTTGAGCCTTCAGATTCAGCAGAGTGCCTTGAGTTTGCAAAGCTCGCATTCGACATTTCAGAGGAGTTTGATACCCCTGTATTCATTAAGACATGTACACGTATCGCACATTCACAGAGTATTGTGGAGACAGGCGAGAGAGTTGAGAGACCTGTTAAGCCTTACGTTAAAGATATTCCCAAGAACGTAATGATGCCCGGCAATGCCAGAAAGAAACATCCCATTGTTGAGAAGAGAATGGCTGACCTCGAGGCATATGCGGAGAAGTCTCCCATCAACAGAGTGGAGATGGGGGGAACCAAGCTTGGAATCATTACATCTTCCACAAGCTATCAGTATGTTAAGGAAGTTTACGGCGAGGAAGCAAGCATTCTTAAACTTGGAATGGTTTGGCCTCTTCCCACAAAGATGATTAAGGATTTCGCTTCAAAGGTAGAGAAGGTCATCGTTATCGAGGAGCTTGATCCCTTCATCGAGGAGTTCTGTAACAAGATTGGTGTTGAAGTATCCGGTAAGGAACTTCTTCCTATGATAGATGAATTCTCACAGAATCTTATTGCCAAGGCTATGGGCAAGGAAGCTTGTGAGGGTATCTCCATTGACGAGAACATCCCTGTAAGACCTCCCGTAATGTGTGCAGGCTGCCCTCACAGAGGACTTTTCTACACACTTTCAAAGAATAAGTGCACAGTTCTTGGTGATATCGGATGTTACACCCTTGGCGCTGTGGCACCTTTAAATGCCATGGAAGTTAATGCCTGCATGGGTGCTTCCATCAGTTCAATTCACGGATTCAACAAGGCTCTCGGCGAGGAGAGCGAAGGTAAGACCGTTGCCGTAATTGGAGACTCAACATTCATGCACTCCGGTATGACAGGTCTTGCAAACGTTGCCTATAACCAGAGCAACTCAACCATAGTAATAGTAGATAACTCAATCACCGGTATGACAGGACATCAGCAGAATCCTCTTACCGGACTTAACATAAAGGGTGATCCTGCAGGACACATCGATCTTGAGGCTCTTTGCAAGGCAATGGGCTTTAACAGAGTGCGTGTTGTAGACCCTTATAATCTTGCCGAGACTGATAAGGTTTTGAAAGAGGAGCTTGCTGCCAAAGAGCCTTCGGTTATTATTTCCAGAAGACCCTGCGCACTTCTTAAGTACGTTAAGCACAATCCTCCCATTAAGTGCAACCCCGATAAGTGTAAGAGCTGTAAGAGCTGCATGAGACTTGGATGTCCCGCTATCAGTATGAAGAATAACAAGGCACACATTGACGAGACTTTATGTGTAGGCTGTAACGTATGTAAGCAGCTGTGTGCTTTCGATGCATTGGAGGGAAATGAATAATGACTAAGAATATTATGATTGTAGGTGTCGGTGGTCAGGGTTCACTCCTTGCAAGTAAGCTTCTTGGACGCCTTCTTATGAATCAGGGTAATGATGTTAAGGTTTCTGAGGTTCATGGTATGAGCCAGAGAGGCGGAAGCGTAGTAACTTATGTTCGCTATGGTGAGAAGGTTTACTCTCCCATAATTGATAAAGGACAGGCAGACTTTATTATTTCCTTTGAGAAACTTGAGGCTGCCCGTTGGTTGACCTATCTGAAGAAGGGTGGAAAGATTATCGTTAATACCCAGGAAATTGATCCCATGCCCGTTATTATCGGAGCAGCAGAATACCCTGCAGATTTAGTCGACAAAATGAAGAATGCCGGCGCAGACGTGGATGCTATCGATGCGTTAAGTCTCGCAAATGAGGCAGGTTCTTCCAAGGCCGTTAACATTGTTCTTATGGGAAGACTGTCCAAGTACTTCGACGCAACCGAAGATGCCTGGATGGAGGCACTTGAGGCATGTGTTCCTCCCAAGTTCCTTGAACTGAACAAGAAGGCCTTTATGCTGGGACGAAACGCATAAGACTGACCTACGAAAGGATATCAAGATGGGCAAATTCTACGATGAAGAAATGGAGACCTTGCCTGCGGACAAGCTAAGGGCTCTTCAGAGCGAAAGACTTGTGAAACAGGTAAAGAGAGTATGGGACAATGTACCCTACTACAGAAAGAAAATGGAAGCTAAGGGAGTTACACCGGATGACATCAAGGGCATCGAGGATCTTCACAAACTTCCTTTTATGACCAAGGATGACCTAAGGGATGCTTACCCTTACGGACTTCTTGCCTGTGACAGGAAGGATGTAGTAAGAATCCATTCCACCAGCGGAACCACGGGTAAGAGAGTAGTGGCTTTTTACACACAAAATGATATTGACCTTTGGGATAACTGCTGTGCCAGAGCACTTACCGCAGCAGGCGCAGATGAGGGTGATATCGTTCAGGTTTCCTACGGTTACGGACTTTTCACCGGAGGAATGGGCCTTCACGGCGGATCAACAAAGCTTGGATGTATGACAGTGCCTATTTCATCGGGTAATACAGAAAGACAGATTCAGTTTATGACTGACTTAGAGGCTTCAATTCTTTGTTGTACGCCTTCATATGCAGCATATCTTGCCGAGTCAATCAATGAGCAGGGTATGAGGGACAAGATTAAACTTAAGGCCGGAATCTTCGGTGCTGAGGCATGGACTGAAGAGATGCGTGCCGATATCGAGAAGAAGCTTGGTATCAAGGCTTATGATATTTATGGACTCACTGAGTTAAGCGGCCCCGGTGTTGCCTATGAGTGTGAAGCTCAGAAGGGTATGCACATTAACGAGGACCACTTTATCGCAGAGATAATCAATCCCAAGACCCAGGAAGTTATTCCTGACAACGAGAAGGGTGAGCTGGTTTTCACAAGTCTTACCAAGGAAGCATTCCCTCTCCTTCGTTACAGAACCAAGGACCTTTGTGTTCTTAACAGAGAGAAATGTTCCTGCGGACGTACCTTCGTAAGAATGCACAAGCCCATGGGAAGAAGCGATGACATGCTTATTATCCGTGGTGTCAATGTATTCCCTTCACAGATTGAGACAGTGCTCTTAAAAGAGGGCATGCCGCCTAACTATCAGATTATCGTTGACAGAGTTAACAATACTGATACCTTTGATATCAATGTTGAAATGACAGAGGATATGTTCTCTGACCGTATGTCCAAGATTTCCGAGAAGGAAGGACACCTTATGGCTGCTCTTAAGACCATGCTTGGAATTCAGGCTAAGGTACACCTCGTTGCTCCCAAGACCATTGAGAGAAGCGAAGGCAAGGCAGTAAGAGTTATCGACAAGCGTAAATTATACTAAAGGGGGTACGAGTATGGCAGTAAAACAGATTTCCGTATTTATCGAAAACAGAGTGGGCGGACTTGCTGAAGTTACAGATGCCCTGGGAAGCGCAAACATTAATATTCGCGCGCTTTCAATTTCGGAAACATCCGACTTTGGAATTTTAAGACTTATCGTTGATGATGTTAACAAGGCAGCCAAGGTCATGAGAGAGGGTGGATTCATCTGCCAGGTAACCGATGTGCTGGCTGTTGCCGGAGAAGACAAGCCCGGAAGTATCGCAAAGATTATTTCCGCACTCACCAAAGGAAACGTAGATATGGAATACGCCTATGCATTTTTCGCAAAGAACGAAGATCTGGCATACATGATTGTCAGAGTCGACGATGAAGAAATGGACAGGGCAGTACGATATCTCAAGGACAACGGAATCCAGGTTGTCGACGAAGAAGACGTCATGAACCTGTAGGTGCAAGTGGGGACAGGCCCCGATTGCACATAAATAGTGTCGCACAATAATGGTGCCGATTCATATATCTCGAGACACGCTCCCGCTCCACTCCGGGCGTAGCCCTACTAAGCTCGTGGGGAACCTCGCTAAGTAGGAACGCCCTGCGAAGGGTCTCTATGATATATGAATCGGCACCATTTTTGTGCTCGAAAGTGTAAACCGGACAGGCCCCGATTGCACCTAAAGTTTCTTGCGGAGTTTGGTGGAGGTTTCTACAAGGTGGTTGCAGATTACGTGGTCGGCGTTGACGCCGAAGACCTCCACGGAATCGATGGGAAGGAAACCGCCGGCCATACAGCTGTGGCCGCCACCGTTGCCGCCAAGAGGTGTGAGCACCTGGTGGAGAACTTCTCCTACGTCAACTTCGGAGATTTCGGAACGACCGGAGAACTTCCAGCCTACCTCTCTCTTGGAGTATACGTAAGCCACTCTTACTTCTTCCAATGCCAAGAGGAAGTCTGAAATCATGGCAATTAAGCCTTCAGGACAGGAGAAAGGAATATGAGCGATTCCCACATCTCCGTAAACCTTGATGGTATTGATTGAGGCTGAGAATGCAGTTAAGTCCATGAACTCCATTGTGTTGGTGGAAACATCTGTCATAAGCTGTTCATCAATCAAAGGATTAAGGAAACCAAAGGCCTCGATGTCCTCATTCTTGACGCCTCTCTGGAACTGGTTGGTATCCATCTTTATTCCGTATAAGAGTGCAGTTGCCGTTACGGAGTCAGGTTTGATTCCGAATTCTTTGAAATATAAGGCGATAAGTGATGCACAGGCTCCGACTATCTGCACATGCTTATATTCATATTCAATCTCTTTAATAGTGGGGTGGTGGTCGATGCAGGCAATCTCATCACCGATAAAGTCTGTTACATTTCCTGCTTCCTTCTGGGTATCCACAAGGATAATCTTGCTTTTTTCATTAAGCCCGGGGACTTCATCCTTGGAGTAAATTTCCATGTTAAAAACAGTAAGAATACGTCTGGTACTTAATTTGTCGATTTTGCCATCGTAGCAAAGGATGGTGTCTACTCCGAATTCCTTGCAAAGGGTCTTTAAGCCGAGTGCACTGCCCAAAGCATCGGGATCGGGGAAGTTGTGGGTCTGGATATAAAGGGTTTGTCCTTTGTATCCTGATATGAATTCTTTAAAAGTCATCTCTGCCTCCAAAGTTGTTTGTTTGCTTGAAAATCACCCTAATATTTTACCATACCGTCACGAAAATTGAAATATGCGCATAATATTTTAATAAGTCCAACAATTAAATGTATTTCGAACAAAAAGCAGAAAAAACATATATTTTTCGAACAAATACTTGAAAATTACAACTCATAATGTTAGAATAATCAAGAACAAACACCCTAAATTCTGACATTGGAGGAAGTGTATATGAAAATTAGAGGTAGGATACTGGCGCTGGCAATTACGCCTCTTATTGTTCTCGGCGTAGTTCTTATGATTTTCTGCTCAAGCAAAATCAACTCTATCTGCTCTGAAGATACAGAGACAGGTTTGCATGCAGCCTGTGTGGCATTAAGAGATAACCTTAATACCATGGATGGAGAGTATTATCTTGATGGCGATATCCTTTATAAAGGAGATTTCAACATCACAGATTCCACTTATCTTGCAGATAACGTAAAGAGTGGAACCAACTATGATATGACCGTTTTCTACGGTGACACCAGATATATGACTTCAGTTACAGGTGCTGACGGCAAGAGAGTTCTCTACACTCAGGCCGGTGAAGGCGTTATCAATACCGTATTAAAAGGCGGCAAGGAATACTTCTCAGATAACGTATCCGTTGTAGGACAGCCTTATTACGGATATTACGTTCCCCTTTACGATAATAATAAAGCTATTATCGGCATGGTTTTCGCAGGTGCTCCCCAGGCAAGAGTTAAAAGCGAAATCAACTCCGCTATTCTCTTTATAGCAGGCGTTTTGGCAATTATTATCGGTATTGCTGCAGTCGCTCTGATTATTCTTGTAGGAAGAATTGCCGGAGCCATCAAAGCAGGAGCTTCCGTTCTTGATGAGGTTGCAACCGGTAACCTTAAGGCTGAGATTTCAGATACACTTTTGGCACGTACCGATGAGGTCGGTGACATGTCCAGATCCATCGGCTCCCTTAAGGGTGAGCTTACAAAGATTGTAAGAGAGATTACCGATATCAGTGATGAGGTAGGCGTTTCTTCCACAGATCTTAATGCCAAGGGCGAAGATACATCAGCTCACATGAAACAGGTTGACAGAGCCGTATCAGAAATTGCTGAGGGCGCTTACAACCAGGCTGAGGAAACTCAGAAGTGTACCACAAATGTTATCGAAATGGGTAACATGATTGAGGACAACGCAGAAGATATCAGAGCTCTTAATGAAAATGCCAAGGCTATCAAAGCCCGTGGTGAAAAAGCAGTAGCCGCTCTTAAAGAGCTTGAGACCACAAACGACAGAACCAAGACTTCAATCGATGTAATTTACGAGCAAACAAATACTACAAATACATCAGCTCAGCAGATTAAGGAAGCTACAGCTCTTATCACAAGCATAGCCGAAGAGACCAACCTCCTTTCCCTCAATGCTTCAATCGAGGCAGCAAGAGCGGGAGAATCAGGACGAGGCTTTGCGGTTGTTGCTTCCCAGATTTCAAAACTTGCGGAGCAGTCCAACGAATCTGCACAGCAGATCGAGGAAATCATTACCAACCTTCTTCGTGAATCATCTAAGTCCGTTGAAACCATGAACGGTGTAATGGAAACCATGAATGAGCAGAGCACTCAGCTTACCAATACAAGTGCCGAGGTTATCAAGGTTATCGAGGAAGTTGATAATGCACTGGTAGCAATCGACAATGTTGCTTCCAAGACTCAGGAGCTTAACAGTGCAAGACAGAAGGTTGTAGATACAATCCAGAACCTTTCAGCCATTGCCGAAGAGAATGCTTCAAGCTCTGAGGAAACAGCTTCAAGTGCAAACGAAGTCAGTGTTATTGTTGAAGATATTGCCAACCAGGCTAAGTCTCTTAACAACAACTCAGACGAGCTTAAAAAGAGCGTTTCCTTCTTCAAACTGTAATACACAACCTCCTTTTATATGGTGCCCTCCGGCAGTGTTTTCGCCGGAGGGTATTTTTTGACAAAAGCCCCTGTTTGGGGTATATTTTTTGGTATAAAAATGATAATAAGAGGTGCGTTTTATGCGTATTGTTATAGTGGGTTGCGGAAACGTAGGTGCAACGCTTACAGAGCAGCTTACCCGTGAGGGACATAACGTAACTGTAATAGATGAAAAGCAGAGCGTTGTTAACTCGGTTACAAATAATTATGATGTTTTAGGCGTGGTTGGCAATGGTGCCAGCTTCGAGGTACAAAGCGAAGCCGGCGTTAAGGATGCCGACCTTCTTATTGCGGTTACAGGAAAAGATGAGTTGAATCTCCTTTGCTGTCTTATTGCGAAAAAATCAGCGAACTGCCACACTATCGCAAGGGTTTCAAACCCCGTATACAGCAGGGAAATCAGTTTCATCAAGGAAGAGCTTGGGCTTTCCATGATTATCAATCCCCAGTATGCTGCGGCACAGGAAATCGCAAGACTCCTTAAATTCCCTTTTGCGGAGACCATTGATACCTTTACCAAGGGAAGAGTGGAGCTTATTAAGTTTACCATTGATGAGAATTCCGAGCTTTGCAATTTAAGACTTCGCGAGATCACCACAAAGCTTCGTGCCGAAGGACTTGTCAGCGTGGTTGAGAGAGGGGACGATGTTTATATCCCCGATGGTAATTTCATGATAAAGGCCGGAGATCGTGTAACCGTTGCCGGTACAACAAATAAGAACCTTAACTTTTTCAAGAAAATAAAGATGCCCACCGCAAAGGCCAAGACAGCCATGATTGTGGGCGGTGGTGAGACCACCTTCTATCTGGCGTCTCAGCTTATAGAGATGGGCGTTCAGGTTAAGATTATTGAGAGAGATCACGCCAAGTGTGAGGAACTCAGTGAGAAGCTTCCCCAGGCTTTGATTATTGAAGCCGACGGAACGGACAAGGGCGTTCTTTTGGAGGAAGGCCTTGCGGGAACCGAGGCATTTATTGCTCTTACCAACATTGACGAAGAGAATATAATGCTTGCCATGTACGCAAAGAGCCTTTCAAAGGCAAAACCCATCGCAAAGGTTCACAGAGTATCCTATGATGAGATAATAGACGATTTGAACATAGGAAGTATTATATATCCCAAGTACATTACGGCGGCTTCCATTGTCAGATACGTAAGAGCAATGCATAACTCCATGGGAAGCAACATCGAGACTCTTTACAGAATGAATGATAACAAGGTTGAAGCCCTTGAGTTTATCATCAAGGAGGACTGTCCTTTCATCGGAAAGCCCTTAAGCGATGTAGAACTTAAGGACAATGTCCTTATCTGCAGCATCAACCACAAGGGAAATATCACAATCCCTCAAGGTGCCAGCGTAATTCAGCCCGGAGATACCGTGGTGCTTGTTACCACTTCCGAAGGCGTTAAAGATATCTGCGACGTGGTCGCAAAATAAATCCTAAAGACAGGATAATGTTATGAACTATTCGATAATCAGATATATTTTAAGCTGCGTACTTGAATTCGAAGCGCTCTTTATGACGCTTCCTTGTGTAGTTGCGCTTATATACGGGGAGAAACAGGGATTCCCCTTTGCCATTGTAGTGGCAGCATGTCTTCTTTTAGGTGAAATAGGCCGAAGAATCAAACCAAAGAGCAAGGTCTTCTACGCCAAAGAGGGCTTTGTTACCGTATCCTTAAGCTGGATACTTTTGGCCCTGGTGGGAGCAATCCCCTTCGTTATGAATGGCGAAATTCCCAATTACCTTGATGCCGTATTTGAGGTGGCATCAGGACTTACCACAACAGGAGCCAGCATAGCATCGGATATGGCAGTGTTCTCCAAATGCGGAATGTTCTGGAGAGTATTTACCCACTGGATAGGCGGTATGGGAGTTCTTGTACTCATTTTGGCAATTCTGCCCCTTTCCGGAAGCTACAACATGCATATTATGAGAGCGGAAAGCCCGGGACCTTCAGTAGGCAAACTGGTTCCCAAGGTAAGAAGCACTGCGGCAATTCTTTACGGCATTTATCTTGTTATTACCTGCCTTGAAGTTGTCGCTTTACTTTGCACGGGTCTTCCCTTTTATGATTCACTCCTTTTGTCATTCTCCACAGCGGGAACAGGAGGCTTCGGACTTTTAAACGACAGCCTTGCAAGCTATTCATATGCTTCACAGGCTGTAATTACAGTCTTCATGATTTTGTTTGGCGTTAACTTCAGCGCATACTTTTTCATTATAAGAAGGAACTTTAAGGACTTCTTTAAGAACGAAGAAGTAAGATGGTATCTTATCATCATATTCATTTCAGCTATTCTTATTACATGGAATATAAGAGGAACCTTCGGAAGCCTTGGAAATGATTTCCATCAGGCCATTCTTCAGGTTGCTACAATTATAACTACAACCGGTTTCTCGTCTGCGGATTTCAATATCTGGCCCGAATTCTCGAAGAGTATTCTCTTCCTTTTGATGTTAATCGGTGCCTGCGCAGGTTCCACCGGCGGCGGATTCAAGGTAAGCAGAGTTATTGTCATGATTAAGAGTGTCAAAAACGAAATTACTACTGCCATGCATCCCAGAAGTGTTAAGAAGATTCACATGGACGGAAAGATTGTCCCTGACAATGTGGTTCGTTCCATCAGAATATATTTAATTATTTATGTTCTGATTTACTTAAGCTCATTTTTAATCGTCAGCTTAGATGGCTACGATTTTACCACGAACTTTACCGCGGTAGCGGCTTGTTTAAACAATATAGGACCCGGATTATCATTGGTTGGTCCCACAGGCAACTATGCCTTTTTCTCAGGCCTTTCAAAGGTTGTATTAATCTTTAATATGCTTGCAGGAAGATTGGAACTGCTTCCGATTCTTATGCTTTTCCACGTTAAGACCTGGAAGGAGTAATAAATAAGGGGGAGTTACGTATGTACGAGACAATAATCAGTTATTGTGAGAAGTACGGAAACAAGGATTTTGAGGAGCTGCCTTTCAACGAGGTGGACAGCCTTTGCCTTTGTCAGCTTTCCTATATGAAAATTGATTCTATCGTTCCCTCGCCTGACGAACCTCATGCGTTTGTCAGGCTTGCGGATATCTATGCTCATCCCGAGTATGACAAACTCTTCATTGACACCCGATTTGACACAAACAACAGAGCTCTTTTCATGGCAATGATGAACGGAAAGAGATTTAATACCATGCGGATTTCTCTCCACGTGGATCTTATTGTGGAATCGGCAGAAACCCAGTTCTCAGCCGTTACCTATAAGCTTTCAAACGGCATCCACTATGTTTGTTACAGAGGCACCGACGAAACCTTTGTGGGCTGGAAGGAAGACTTTAACATGGCTTTTTCAAAGATTGTGCCCTGTCAGGCTTCCGCAAAAGACTACCTGAAGCTTGCTGTTTCAAGATTCCGTGGCAACTTCTATATAGGCGGCCATTCAAAGGGTGGAAATCTGGCTGTTTATGCCGCTATGACTTCAGATAAGAAATTAAGGGACAGAATAATAAAGGTATACGACCATGACGGTCCCGGATTCAGACAGGATATTCTTGAATCCTTTGATTCTGAGGGAATAACCGAGAAGCTTGAGAAAACCATGCCTCATGATGCCATTGTGGGAATGCTTTTCCAGAACCCCAAACAGGAATATGAAGTGGTGGAGAGCAGAGGCCTTAATATACAGCAGCACGACCCCTTTAACTGGAGAGTGGATGGTACCAAATTTTACAAGGTAAAAGATATTTTTAAGACCAGGCAGTTTGCCGACGGTACAGTTAACCGCTGGATTCTAGCCATGGATGATGAGCAGAAGTACAACTTCGTAGAGGCCTTATATTCAATCATAGAAGGCTCCGAGGCCAAGACCCTCCTTGCCTTTACCAAGCATCTTAAAAAGAGCCTTGAAGGATGCTTTAAGGCCTTCAAAAACATGGACGATGAAACCAAGAATGTCTTAAAGGAAACCGTAGACATACTTATAGAGGCCGGCAAGGAAAATCTTAAGGATAATGTGGATGAATTAAGGGGAACAATTCAGGAGAATGTAGAGACCCTGAAAAAGGAATTAAAGAAATAAAAAATGCAGGAAAAGGGACTTGAACCCTCAAGACATTGCTGTCACACGGACCTGAACCGTGCGCGTCTGCCAATTCCGCCATTCCTGCATGATTATGTCTATATACAATTTTGACCAACCCATATGGGTTGGTCAATGCGCGAGGCGGGACTTGAACCCGCACGATTGCAATAATCACTAGATCCTTAGTCTAGCTCGTCTGCCAATTCCGACACTCGCGCGTAACGCATCGCGCAAAAAATATACTACCAAAAAGAAGGTGTGGTGTCAACACTTTTTTTGAGGTATTTTTTATTGTTTTTTTCACACGGTATTGTATACTTAAATTGATGGCAATAAAGCCATTAGGACAAGGAGGATTTTATAATGAAATTCAAGTTTGGCATTAAAGAAGTTGTTGCCATCGGTATCGGTACAGCGCTCTTTGTAGCACTTACAGAAGTACAGATTCCTTTAGGCTTCATCCCCAACACAGCACTTCAACCCAGAGCAGCACTTTTGGCATTCATGTCAGCTCTCTTCGGACCCATCGTAGGCGGAGCAATCGGTCTTATCGGACATGCTCTCGGTGACTTCATGTTCTACGGTTCAATTTGGTGGAGCTGGGTTATTCCCGATGCAGTATTCGGTATTGCAGTTGGTCTGTTTGCATCTAAGTTCGCTATCAACGAAGGCGGCTTCGATACAAAGAAGATTGTTCTTTTCAACGTAGTACAGGTTTTGGCTAACATCGTAGCATGGGTTGTTTGCGCTCCCGTACTCGACATCCTTATTTATGCAGAGCCTGCAAACAAAGTATTTGCACAGGGTATCTGGGCTTGCATAGGTAATGTTATTATTTCCGGTATCTTAGGATCACTTTTAGGCGTTGGATATTCCGCTATCAGAGGAAAATCCTCAGGTCTTAAGAAGGAAGATTAATAAGGATTTGTATTTTTCTTAATGGAACCAATAATAGAATTTAAAGATTTTACATTTAAATATCGATCACAGACGGAGCCCACATTAAAACATATCAACCTTACAATTAATAAGGGTGAGAAGATTTTGATAGTAGGCCCCTCAGGATCAGGCAAATCGACACTGGCCCATTGCATAAATGGGCTGGTGCCATTTTCGTATTCGGGAGAAATTGACGGCGAATACTATGTGGGAGGAAAGAACCCGAAGGATTTGGGTATTTTTGGCCTCTCCAAAATAGTGGGTACCGTTCTTCAGGATACAGACGGACAGTTTGTGGGCCTTACCGTGGCTGAGGATATAGCCTTCGTCCTTGAGAACGACTGCGTGGATTTGCAGAAGATGAAGGATAAGGTTGCTGAGCTGGCGGGTAAAGTTGAGATTAAGAAGCTTTTGACAAATGCTCCCGGAGAACTCTCAGGCGGACAGAAGCAGAGAGTATCCATGGCGGGCGTTATGATTGACGACGTTGACGTACTGCTTTTTGATGAGCCTTTGGCCAATCTTGATCCTGCCACAGGAAAGACTGCCATTGAGCTTATTGACGAGCTTTCGAAGGATAACGACAGAACCATTATCATAATCGAGCACAGACTTGAGGATGCCCTCTGGCGCGATGTGGACAGAATCATTGTGGTGGGAGACGGAGAGATAATCGCCGATACCACACCGGATGAGCTTTTGTGCGAGGATATCCTTGAAAGGGAAGGCATCAGAGAGCCCCTTTATATCACTGCCCTTAAGCATGCGGGCTGCAAGGTGACAAGCGACACCCACCCCATGCACATTGAAAGCATGGATATTTCGGGATACTCTGACACCGTTAACAAGTGGTTTAAGAAAATAACCCTTCCCGAACCCAAAGAGAAAACAAAGAAGGTCCTTGAAATTAAGGATTTGGATTTTGAATATAATAAAGGCACCCCTGTTCTTAAGGATATCAATTTCGATATCTACGAAGGAGAGATGCTTAGTATCGTGGGCAAGAACGGTGCCGGCAAATCTACTCTCTCGAATCTTATCTGTGGTTTTATCAAACCTGACAGAGGACAGATTAAGCTTTACGGTGAGGACATTTCAGGCCTTTCCGTTAAGGAGCGCGGCGAGAGAATAGGTCTTGTAATGCAGAACCCCAACCAGATGATTTCCAAGGCCATGATTTATGACGAAGTGGCCCTTGGACTTACCGTCAGAGGGGTACCTGAGGAAGAGATCAAAGAAAGAGTATATGAGACTTTAAAAATCTGCGGCCTCTACCCTTTCAGAAACTGGCCCATTTCTGCCTTGAGTTTCGGCCAGAAGAAGCGTGTAACCATCGCTTCCATTCTTGTTATGAATCCTGAGATTATCATCCTTGATGAGCCCACAGCGGGTCAGGATTACAGACATTACACGGAGATTATGGAGTTCCTTAAGAGGATTAATTCCGAGAGAGGAATAACCATTGCCATGATCACTCATGACATGCACCTTATGCTTGAGTATACTGACAGAGCGGTTGTTATTGCGGACGGAGTTTTACTTGCCGATACCACACCTGCAGATGTTCTTACGGATGAGACGGTATCCGCCAAGGCCTACCTTAAGAAGACATCCCTCTATGATCTGGCAGTAAAGAGCGGAATCGATGAGCCCACAAAGTTTGTGGAGTGCTTCATATATGAAGACAGACTTAAGAGAGAGGAGGCGGTGAACTGATGTCCTCCAGAGTTTTAAGTTACGAAGAGAAAGAGACTTGGATCCACGACTTAAGCGGCGTTTCCAAGCTCATATTCTTCCTTTTATGGTCCATTACAGCCATGCTTTCGTATGATACGAGAATCCTTTTAATCATGATTGTGGGTTCCCTTATCATTTATAAGATGTCCAAGACTGAGTGGAGACAGGTGGGAACCGTATTTAAATTCATTCTGTTTTTCCTTACGGTTAACCTGATTGCCATATTCTTCTTTTCCCCTTACCAGGGAACACTTATTTATGGCACAAAGACCGTCATCTGCCACCTGTTTGGAAACTATGACGTAACGAAGGAACAGCTTTTTTATGAGCTTAATGTAATGATGAAGTACCTGACGGTTGTGCCTTCGGTATTTATGTTCATTACCACAACCAATCCTTCTGAGTTTGCAGCCAGCTTAAACAAAATCGGCGTAAGCTACAAAGCAGGCTACGCTCTGGCATTGACCCTTCGCTACATTCCCGATGTGCAGGATGATTTCAAGAAGATTAAGAATGCCCAGGAAGCCAGAGGCATCGATATGTCCGGAAAGGCAACCTTCAGAAAGAGAATCAAGAATGTAACTGCAATTATTTTCCCTCTTGTATTCTCATCCATGGACAGAATAGATGTAATCGCCAATGCCATGGAGCTTAGAGGCTTCGGAAAGAATAAGAAGAGAACATGGTATTCCGCAAGGCCCTTAAAGGCCGGAGATTACGGCGTAATTATATTTGCGGTGGTATTCTGCACCATTGCATTATTTATCACATTTAAAGACGGATCTCGCTTCTATAACCCCTTTAATTAGGGGTTATTTTTTATGTTAAAAATTGTGTAAAAAATTAAGAAAAATAAAAAAGGAAATGAGGAGGAAACGTTGAATATTATATTTGTACGGTGTATTTTTACTTCTCATGTTTGGAGGCTTGTAAATGAGCATTAGAGAAGATTTGGAAAAGTGGGAAAAGCAGTACTTAAGCCCATATGCGAAGCTTAGTATGGAATCTGAAGGAAGACTCAGAGATGAGCCTCAGTGTGATATCAGACCTGTGTTCCAGAGAGACAGGGACAGAATCCTTCACTCGAAGTCCTTCAGACGACTTAAGGATAAAACTCAGGTTTTCCTCTCTCCCGAGGGAGATCACTACAGAACCAGACTTACTCATACCTTGGAGGTTTCCCAGAACGCCAGAACAATAGCCAAGGCCCTTCGAATGAACGAGGATCTGGTGGAGGCCATTGCTCTTGGTCATGATTTGGGACATACGCCTTTCGGACATGCGGGCGAGAGAGCTCTTTCGAGAGTATGCCCCTACGGATTCGACCATGTTAACCAGAGCCTCAGAGTTGTGGACGTGCTTGAGAAGGATGGCGCCGGATTAAACCTTACAATGGAAGTAAGAGACGGAATTCTTAATCACCAGACTTCCGGAACACCTCATACATTAGAGGGTAAGATAGTAAGACTTTCCGATAAGATTGCCTATATCCATCACGATATGGATGATGCAATAAGAGGCGGCATCTGTAAGGAAGCCGATGTACCTTTGAACATAAGAAGAACAATCGGTGATACAACGGGCAAGAGACTTGATTCTTTCATTCATGACATCGTAACCCACTCATTTGAGAAGGACGACATTTCAATGTCCGATGAAGTTGCGGGAGCAATGAAGGAACTGAGAGCCTGGATGTTTGAGAACATCTATCAGAACAAGACAGCCAAGGCCGAGGAAGGAAAGGCCGAGATGTTGGTTGAGACCATGTTTGCTTATTACATGGAGAACTTTGATAAGCTGCCTGCAGACTTTAAGAAACTAATCGACAACGGGGATTCCAAGGAGCAGGTGGTTTGCGATTACATATCCTGCATGACAGACAGATATGCCATCGCCAAGTACGAAGAAATATTTATTCCCAAATCGTGGAATTATTAATTTTTTGGAAGGGGAAGCATGTATTATCCGGAGGAGATAGTCGAGGAAGTTCGACAGAAAAGCGATATAGTGGATGTTATCTCCGGGTATGTGCGCCTTCAGAAAAAGGGCAGTACCTATTTTGGCCTGTGTCCTTTTCACAATGAGAAGACCCCTTCTTTTTCTGTGTCACCAAATAAGCAGATGTACTACTGCTTTGGATGCGGTGCCGGAGGAAATGTTTTTTCCTTCGTTATGAATTATGAGAACTTTACCTTCCGTGAGGCGGTTAAGCATTTGGCCGACAGAGCGGGGGTGGCCTTGCCGGAGATTAACGACAGCAAGGAATACAAAGAAAAAGAGACCCACAGACAAAAGCTTCTTGCAGTCAATAAAGAAGCAGCCAAATTCTTCTACTATCAGTTAAGAAGCCCTCAGGGACAGGTTGGTTTGAACTACCTTAAAAAGAGGGAACTTACGGATGAAACCATGCAGAAGTTTGGTCTTGGTTACTCTCTTAAGACTTCGGACAGCCTTGTTAAGTATTTAAGAAGCAAGGGATATGATGACTCCCTCATTAAGGAAGTTGGACTTGCCAATTTCAATGAGAAGATGGGTCTTCACGACATATTCTGGAACAGGGTAATGTTCCCCATCCAGGATATAAACCACAGAGTAATAGGTTTCGGCGGAAGAGTTATGGGAGACGGGAATCCCAAGTACTTAAACTCCCCCGAGACACCGATTTTTGATAAAAGAAGAAATCTGTTCGGACTTAATTTTGCCAGAACCGCAAGGACAGGAAACTTTATCCTTTGCGAAGGCTACATGGATGTTATCTCCATGCACCAGGCAGGATTCACCCAGGCAGTTGCCTCCCTTGGAACGGCATTTACGGCAGAGCAGGCGGTACTGCTTAAGCGATATACCGATTCGGTTTTGCTTGCCTACGACTCTGACGGAGCAGGCACAAAGGCAGCTCTCAGAGCCATCGGAATGCTCAGGGAAGCGGGACTTTCCGGCAAGGTTATCAACATGAAGCCCTGTAAGGATCCGGATGAGTTCATTAAGACCTACGGCGCCGACGCCTTTAAAGAGCGAATGGACAACGCCGAGAACAGCTTTTTCTTTGAAATAAGAATTCTTGAGGGTCAGTACAATTTAAACGATCCCGAGGACAAAACAAGATTTCATCGTTCCATTGCCGAGAAACTCTGCGAGTTCGAGGAAGAGGTGGAGCGTGAGAATTATATACAGGCAGTGGCTGACAAATATCACATAGGATTTGACAATCTTAGGAAGCTTGTAGTAAGCTACGCCTCTAAGACCGGATTGGCGAAACCGGTGGAAAGGCCCAAATCCTCCGTTCAGGCGAAGGAGAAAGAGGCAGCGGGAGCAAGGCAGCAACGCCTGCTTATCACCTGGCTTTCCGAGGAACCGGAACTTTTCCCTACGGTTAAGAAATATGTGACTCCCGAGGATTTTACGGACCCCATTTATAAGGTCATTGCCGAGAAGGCATACGAATCCTTTGAGAAGACAGGCGGATTCAACCCGGCCTCCATCGTAAGCTTTTTCGAGGACGAGGAGGAACAGAGAAGGGTTGCGGCAGCTTTTAACACCGGGCTTGCCCAGAATCCCGAAACTTTGCAGGACAGACAGAAGGCCTTCAACGAAATCATCGTTGGAATAAAAGAGGAGAGCAACCTTAAGGCTTCTGCGGACATGGGAAGCGACATGACAGCCCTGCAGAGATTTATGGACGGAAAAAAGGCGCTTGAAGAACTTAAGCGTCATCCCATAGTTTTACAGCAGTAATCATTAAGAATTGAGAGGTTTGAAAAATGGACGAAGCAATGCAGGCCAGATTTGAGGAAAAATTCAAGGAGCTTCTTGCCCTTGCCAAGAAGAAAAAGAAAAACAACATTCTTGACTACGCAGAAATTCAGGATGCTCTCGCAGATCTGGAGCTTGAAGATGAAGAAATCGATAAGATGACTGAACGCCTGGAGAACGAAGGTGTAGACATCTTAAAGATGTCCGATGATGAGGACGAGATAGACGATGAAGAAATCGATTTGTCAGATGAGGAAGAGGTAGACGTTGAGAATATCGATCTTTCCGTACCTGACGGGATCAGCATTGAAGACCCCGTAAGATTATATCTTAAGGAAATCGGTAAGGTTCCCCTTCTTTCAGCAGATGAGGAAATCGAGCTGGCAAAGAGAATGGAAGAGGGCGACAATGACGCAAAGAAGCGTCTTGCAGAAGCCAACCTTCGACTTGTTGTAAGTATCGCAAAGAGATACGTTGGACGTGGAATGCTTTTCCTTGATCTTATTCAGGAAGGTAACCTTGGTCTTATCAAGGCAGTTGAGAAGTTTGATTACAGAAAGGGATATAAGTTCTCCACATACGCTACATGGTGGATCCGTCAGGCTATCACCAGAGCTATCGCCGATCAGGCAAGAACAATTCGTATTCCTGTGCATATGGTTGAGACAATCAACAAGCTTATCAGAGTTTCCCGTCAGCTTCTTCAGGAGCTCGGACGTGAGCCCTCTCCCGAGGAGATTGCTGAGGAGATGAAGATGCCTGTTGAGAGAGTAAGAGAGATTCTTAAGATTTCACAGGAGCCTGTTTCACTTGAGACACCTATCGGTGAAGAGGAAGACAGCCATCTTGGCGATTTCATCCAGGACGATAACGTACCCGTTCCTGCAGATGCAGCTTCCTTTACACTCCTTAAGGAGCAGCTTGTGGAAGTATTGAACACTCTTACAGACAGAGAGCAGAAGGTATTAAGACTTCGTTTCGGCCTTGATGACGGACGCGCAAGAACTCTTGAAGAAGTTGGTAAAGAGTTCAACGTAACACGTGAGCGTATCAGACAGATTGAAGCAAAGGCATTGAGAAAGCTTCGTCACCCTTCAAGAAGCCGT